>JAGOFF010000148.1 GCA_017997315.1 Clostridia bacterium | reverse complement strand
GGGCACGGACGTCGGTACGGCGGGCACAGGTGTCGGCGCGGCGGGCACAGGCGTCGGCGCAGCCGGTACGGACATCGGCGCGGGGGGCACGGGTGTCGGCGGTCCGGACCATCGGGCGAGATGCCCGTCGTCTGTCTCTTCCGGCAGCCGGTACAAAGTCATGGCCGATTTGTCGTAGGTCAGGCTCTCTTCCGTCCGGGTCCTGTCCGGATCCGCAGCCGGCGATCCGCGTTGGGCGGAGGTCGCGGCCGGCGCGGTCGCCGCCGGATGGAATCCCCACGTCAGAGCTGCGCCGGATGCCTGCGGCTCCGGTTGGGGAACCGTGGAGGAAGATGCGAACGGATCGGTGACAACGGTGGGAACCATCGAATGGTTCATGCAGCCGGACACCATCCCCAGCAGGAGCGCCAGCAGACAGACCGGCAGGAGGCTCCTGCCCGTTCTGAACGCGATGGTCCGCTGCGGCCGTGTCTTTTTCATTCTGCACCATCCGAGTGGGATTCACCCTGATAATGCCATGCGGACGGACGCTATGCAGGATTTGTGTGCGCCGGATCAAATGCGCGGATGGTACGCATGTTCGAAATCCACGAGCCAGGGGGCATGCTGGGAAACGCGGGCGGCCTCGGGCGGCGGCGTCCGCCAATCGCCGTACATGATGGTCAGATACGTGTCCGCATCGTCGGGGACCGGGAGGGACATCCCGCCGAACGGGACTCTCGTACCCTCCCCGTACGCTTTCAAGGGAACCCGTTCGCGCCGGTACGCATAATCTGACGCGCCGCACAGGCACATCCCCGTCTCGGAGGAGTCGTAGCGCTGGCAGCATCGCTCGTACATCCGCAGGAAGGATTTTCTTGGAACCAGCCGGTACAGCAGTCCGAAAAAGACCCGTTCGACTTTTCGCGGCAGGATATGGCCGATAGCGGCGCGCTTGAGGAAAAACAGTCGCGCCCGATGCCATTGGCGTGCGGCCGGCCCGCGCGGAGACCCGTCGACGGGAAACAGGTCGATATAGATCCCGTGGTGCATCGGGATGTCCCGGAGTGCTTCCTGCACGTATGCGGTATCCTCTTTCCGGATTTTCGCAAACGCGTACATGTACTCCGGATCGCTGTCCGGCGTCTGCAGGAAATATCCGTCGGGCAGCGTCTCGGGCAGCAGGGCGAGCAGCCTGCGGTAGTCCTGCCGGTGCAGATAGACGTCGATGTCGTCGTCCCACGGGATCATCCCGCCGTGCCGCATCGCACCGAGGCAGGTACCGGACCCCAGATAGTAACGGATCCGGTTTTCCGAGCAGATCCGGTCCAGAATCCCGAGAATCTCCATTTCCACCTGCTGGAGCCGGCGCAGTTGTTCCGGATCCCATTCACGCATGGGCTTTCCCCTCCCCGACCGGAATCCGCGGCTCGGCGAGCCAACGCTCCAGTTCGTCCATCAACTTCTCCTTCGAGAACGCACGTTCAAAGTACTCCCTCGCCGCGCGGCCCATCGCGGCGCGCTCCGCGGGATCCATGGACGCCATGCGTCCGACCGCGTCGGCCAGTCCCGCGGCGTCCCCCGCCGGAACGGCCAGCCCGGCGCCCGCCTCCGCGACGACCGCCGGCGCCGCCCCGTCCGCGGCGCACAGGATCGGCAACCCGCTGGCGAGATAGGTCTGCAGTTTGGTCGGCAGATACAGCGAAAAGACCGGATCGGGCGCCAGCGTCAACAGGGCCGCGCCGGCTCGCGCCAGATAATCCGGCACCCGCTCCCCCGGGACGCGTCCGCAGAACACGATCCGGTCCGCGACTTCCGGTCCGGCGGCTTCGATCCTGGCCTGCAGCGGTTTGCGGGCGCGTCCGTCCCCCACCAGGAAGAACGTCGCGCCGATGCGCGTGTCGAGCCGGCGGGCGGCTTCGATCAGGATGTCCAGCCCCTGCGCGGTCCCGATGTTCCCGGTAAAGACCACTGGAAAGGGAGAACTTCCCAGCGTTTCCGGCGGCAGGCCCTCTCCGTCCCGGGTTTCGGGGCGGACGGTCGCGGGCGCTTCTTCCCCGTTGCCGCCGGGCACGGGCGAGTAGAAGTCCTCGGCGTATTGCGGCCAATACAGGACCCGGTCCGGATCCGCTCCCCGGGCGGTGACGCGCCCGATCATCGGCCGCGCCGGAACCAGGATGCGGTCGCACCGACGGTAGATCCATGCCGCCATCCGGCCGATGGCCTCGAGGATGCGGGGATTCTTTACGCCATTGACCGCCTCGACGTTTTCCGGCCACAGGTCGGTCAGGTACAGGGTGAGTGGAATTCCCGCCCGCCGTGCGACGGCGGCAGCGGGCAAGGCCATGGTCAGCGGGGACACCTCATAGCAGAACACCGCGTCGAACCCTTGGCGTGCCAACCGGAAATGCCGGAGCCAGGCGGATACCGTGAACGACAGGTAGTTCAGGACGAGACGGATCTTTCCGCCCTCCCCGCGCGGGATCAGCCAGGAACGCAGGACGTGCACGCCGTCCAGTGTCTCTTTCCTTTTCCTGAAAAGCGAGTACCCGGGATAGATCCGGCCGGCCGGATAATTCGGGAGTCCGCAGAGTACGGTCACATCGTGTCCGCGCCGGACCAGGTCGCGGCACACGTCCGGGATACGGAACGGCTCCGGCGCATAATACTGGGTGACGACCAGGATCTTCACGTCTCTTTCCTCCCGCGGATCATTGACAAGGTCTCCCGGGCCAGCCAGCGTGCGCTTTTCACATCCAACGCCAGCGCTGTGCACAGGATTGCGGCCAGCGGGACGGCCCCCGCCAGGACCAGACGGATCAGGGTTGTCCGATCCGCCAGAATCCGGCTGGCAGCGATCGAAAGTCCTGCACCGACAGCGGTCGCCGCCAGGATGCGGAGCGTCTGCCCCAGCGCGGGCCGCAGGCGGAGAGGACCGGTCTTGCGGCGCAGGATGATCGCCAGGGCCAGCGCCGACAGCAGCAGCGTCGAGGAGGACGCCAGCGCCAGGCCGGCGATCCCCAGCGGCCCGACCAGTGCAAGGTTGAGCGCGACGTTGACCGCCAGGCTGCCCACGCCCACCAGCATCGGGGTGCGCGTGTCCTGCAGCGTGAAGAAGAAACGGCTGAAAATGTCCTTGACCGCGTAACCGACCAGCCCCGGCAGATACAGCAGGAACGCCGATCCGGTCAGGAGCGTGTCCTCCGCGGTAAAGGCACCGCGCTGATACAGGATGCGGATGATGTCCCGATAGAGGATCATGGACAGGGTGACCATGGGGATCAGCACCAGGAGCAGGGTTTCCAGGTACCGCCGCTGGGTGTCGAGCATCCCTTCACGGTCGTCGTCCGCGGCGCGTGCGCTGAGGCGCGAGAACAGGATGACCGTGATCGGGAGAATGAACAGACCGACATAGATCGCATAGGTCTTGTATCCGTACGTCAACGCGGCGATCTCCTTGTCGCCCAGCGCGGAGGTCAGGATCTTCTGGAAAAACTGGTTGAGCTCGGACGATCCGGTCGAAATCACCGCGGGAACCGCCACCAGCAGCGTTTGCCGGATCAGTGGATCCCTCGGGCGGAGCACCGGCCGGAACCGCATCCTCCGCATCGCACCGGGCAGCTGGATCAGGACCTCCAGCACCGCGGAGGCGGTCGTCGCGATGGAAACCAGCAGCACGATTTTTTCCGGATCGCCCGGGCGCACTGCGATCAACACCGGAATCAACGCAAACGAGAGCGCCATGGTGGCGATATGCGGGATGACGAAGTCCTCGTTGGCGTTCAGGAGGGCCGTCAGCAGGTTCGATACCACCTGCGCCGCGAACATCGGGAGCATCAGGCGCGTCAGGCGGACGACCAGCGCCTGGCCTTCCGGGCCGAATCCCGGAGTGTAGACGGAAACGACCGCCGGGGCGGCGAAATAGAACAATGCGGCGACCAGCAGACCGGCCAGGCCGAAGAACGTGAGTACCCCGCTCGTGTACCGGTCGGCTCCCGCCTGCCCGTCCTGCACACGCGCGCGCGAGTAGATCGGGAGGAACGCGGTCTGCAGGAAGCACTGGAAAAGAAGCGTCAGTATGAAGACCAGCGAGAAGGAGGCGCTGTAGGCGGAGGCCTCGAGGTTGACGCCGAGACGGCTCGCCAGGAGCATCTCGCGGATCATCCCGAGGAGCTTGCTCACCACCACCACCGTCAGGATGACCGACGTCGTCCGGACAATCCCGTGCGGCTTCCGGCTCATCTGCGCTTCCCGCGGGAACCGGCTGCAGCGGGTGCGTCCATCGCGGCGCGGCAACGCCGGATCGTTTCCGGGAAGTCCAGGCTGCGGTACTCGCCGCCCCCGGGTGCCGCGGAGAGCGCGGGATCATACACCTTGCTCCCGAACAACTTGCCGACTCCCCGTACATACCGTCCGGCGAAGCGCAGCAGCGGAACCAGCCCGCGGACCATCCAGGTCCGCCGGCCGGTCTGGCGCCGGTACTCCCGGACCACTTCGGATGGATCCACCGGTTCCGCGTCCTGCGGGAAAAAGAGGCCGCCCGCGCGATGCTCGATCACCAGCCGGACGAACTCGCACAGGTGGTCGATATAGATCATGCTGCGCCGGGCGCCTGCGGCCGGAAAAACCGGACACCGGCGCGCGAGACGAAGCAGCCGGGGAAAGTTCCCCCGGCTCCCGGGGCCGTACACGACCGGCGAACGGAGAATGGAGACGGTGAACGAATCGTCCGCCAGCGCGGCGATCCCCTGCTCCGCTTCCCATTTGCTCCGGCCGTAGACGTCCGCCGGATTCGGGCGGGTGTCGCGGCGGATCGGATCGATGGTTCCGACGGGATCGTCCTGTCCGTAGACGATGGCGCTGCTCATGAAGATGAACTGCGGCACTCCCTCGTCTTTTGCCTTGCGCGCGGTTTCAACCGCAAGTTCGGTGTTGACCCGGCGGTACAGATCCGCCTTGGACGGATCCGCCGTGACGTGCGCGATGCCGGCCACGTGGTATACCGCGTCGTATCCGGAGAACGGGTGTTCCCGCCACCCCGGATCGAGCATGTCCAGCGTATCCACCTTGTACCGGCCGGAATGCCGTCCGAGCCATCCGGCGAACGAGGTTCCCACGTAGCTCCCGGCACCGGTGACCAGCACGCGCAGGGGCTCCCGGGATTCCGGATTGCGTTGCGGTTCCACCTCTAGTCCTCTTTCCGCCATACGGAGTCATTGATGATCTTCGTGTAGCTCTGGATGATCTTCACTACCTTGGCGGATACGTTGACATCCCGGTAGTCCGGCGGCAGTACCCCTGATTCACCGTTGTCCCACATGGACCGGGCGAGTTCCACCGCCTGCACGATGTCGCGGTCCTTGATGCCCGCGATGATGACCGCACCCTTGTCGACCGCTTCCGGCCGCTCGGTCGAGGTGCGCAGCAGAACCGACGGGATCCCGAGCATCGCGGCCTCCTCCGGCAGTGTGCCGCTGTCGGACAGGACGCAGAAAGCGTTCATCTGGAGTTTGATGTAGTCGAAAAAGCCGAACGGACGAACCAACCGGACCAGCGGGTGAAAAACGAACCCCTTCTCTTCGATGCGGTTCCAGCTCCGGGGATGCGCGGAATACAGCACCACGCGGTTGAAGTGTTCCGCGACGTAGTTGACGGCGTTCATCAGTGATAGAAAGTGCCGATCATCGTCGATGTTCTCTTCGCGGTGCGCGGACACCAGAAAATACTCGCCCGACTTGAGCTCCAGCTGCTGCAGCACGGTACTGCCGGCGATCCGGTCGCGATGCTTGCCCAGCACTTCGCGCATCGGGGAGCCTATGACAAACACGTGCTCCTTGGAATCGCCTTCCGCCATCAGGTACAACCGGCTGTTCTC
>JAGOFF010000005.1 GCA_017997315.1 Clostridia bacterium | reverse complement strand
CGCTTCCGCGAGCGCCAGGTCGCCGCCGCCGCGGACAACGTCTCCCGGTGCTCCCCGTCCGTCGGCGGGCAGCCGGTACGGCGGCGCAGCAGCACCTCGGCATGCAGCGGATCGTACACCATCGGGACACCCAGCCGCGCGCAGGCCGCAAGCGTATCCGCCGGCGCGGAGCGGGTCTCGTCGTTTTCGAGGACCAGCATGCCGCGCGCCTGTTCCGACAACAGCTCGACTCCACGGGACAACGCTTCCGGACGCGCGCCTCCGTGGAGCACGATCAGCGTTTCCCCGCCGGACAACAGGGACAGCAGCCGGGCGGAGTACTCCACCTCGGCGACCGCGGAGGCGACCGTTTCCGGTCGGTCCGAATCGAGGACGGTATACTGGCCCGGATGCATCGACAGCCGCAGTCCGGCGCCGTCCGCGCGCCCGCGGAGCTCCGCGAGTTCGGGTGCGAGCAGGCCGGCCCAATCGTGCGGGTTCTGCGGATGGGACGCCAGCGGGATCAGGCCGGAAGAAACCCGGAACAGCCGGATGCCGCGGGACCGGTTGTACTCGATGATCCGGCCGAGCGCGGCCAGGTTTGCGCGGGCGGTTGCGAGGAACCGGTCCTGATCCCCGACCGCGGCCAGCCGCAGCGCATGCTGGTCCGCGCCGTGGACGCCGCGGGTCACACAGGCATACCCGATCGCCATCGCGCGCCTCCTTTCGGGATCAGAAACAGTTCTTCCGCGTTTTCAGCCGGTCACAACCACCGGTCATGCATTGGTAGCAGATTTCGTTCTCGAGGAACTCTCCCCGCTCGAACGCCTGGATGTTGGCGACGGTCGTCCGGGCGATCGCCTGCATCGCCTCCCGGGTGAAGAAACCCTGATGTGAAGTCACGAGGACATTGGGGTAGGCCAGCAGCAGCGCCAGACGCTCGTCCGCAAAGATATCGTTGGACTTGTCCTCGAAAAAGAAGTCCGCCTCCTCCTCGTACACGTCCAGACCCGCCCCGCCGATCCGTCGGGTCCGCAGCCCCTCGAGCAGCGCATCCGTATCGATCAGCCCGCCCCTCGAGGTGTTGATCAGCAGCACCCCGGGCTTCATCGCCGCGACCGCATCATGCCCGACCAGGTGAACGTTTTCCGGGGTGAGGGGACAGTGCAGCGAGACGACGTCGGACTCCCGCCAGATCCGGTCCAGCGGGACGTACTCGATGTCGGAGTCCGCGAGCGGGAACGGATCATACGCGATCACCCGCATATCGAAACCGCGCAGGATGCGCACCAGGATCTGCCCGATGCGTCCGGTACCGACGATGCCCGCGGTCTTGCCCGACAGGTCGGAACCCATCAGCCCGTTGATCGCGAAGTTGAAATCCCGGGTGCGCGCGAATGCGCGGTGCGTCTTGCGGTTGAGCGTGAGAAGCAGTGCGGCGGCGTGTTCCGCGACGGCCGCGGGGGAGTACCCCGGAACCCGGACCACATGGATGCGCCGGAACGCCTCCTTGAAATCAATGTTGTTGTAGCCCGCGCAGCGGAGCGCGATCAGACGCACCCCAGAGGCCTGCAGCGACTGGATGGCCGCGGCGTCCACCTGGTCGTTCACAAATACGCACACCGCATCGTGTCCCGCCGCCAGACCCGCTGAGTCCGGAGTCAGCTTATGTTCGAACCAGGTCGCCTCATACCCGGCGGCCTTCAGCTCCTCGTCAAAGAACAGGTGGTCATAGGGTTTTGTGTCGAAAAACGCGATCCGCATGCCGGTATCCTCCCTCGGTAGCCTCGCGTTCATTTTACTTCATCCGGCTGTCCGCGACGAAGTGCCGACCCGGGCGAGCAGCACGAAACCGGGCACATCAGCACAACTGAGAAAAAGGAGAAAGAAGAAATGAGAACAGATATAGGCGAAGTACCGCCTCGAGCGGTACTTCCAGGCTCAAGGTAATTCAATAGAAATAGGAGAAATACCGCCTCCGGCGGTATTTCCAGGCTCAAGGCTGTGCCTTGAGCCGTTCCAGAGCTCAAGGCCATTCAATAGATATAGGAGAAATACCGCCTCCGGCGGTATTTCCAGGCTCAAAGCCTATGGCTTTGAGCCGTGAGCCGTTCCAGAGCTCAAGGCCATTCAATAGATATAAGAGAAATACCACCTCCGGCGGTATTTCCAGGCTCAAAGCCTATGGCTTTGAGCCGTGAGCCGTTCCAGAGCTCAAGGCCATTCAATAGATATAGGAGAAATACCGCCTCCGGCGGTATTTCCAGGCTCAAGGCTTTCAGCCTTGAGCCGTCGCATATGGCCAATCGATGATCCCGCCGAAATCCGTCACCGCGGTGTATCCGGCTTTGGCGAGCGTGCCTGCGGCGATGGAGCTGCGGTTGCCGCTCCTGCAATACAGGTAAATGCGCTGATCTTTCGGGACGCCGCGTGCGGCGAGCGCCTCGACGATCCCGGTGTACTCGATGTTTTCGGCACCCGGGATGTGGCTGGAAGCGAATTCCTCGGGAGTCCGCACATCCACCAGCAGATAACCGGTCTCCGCATCCATCCGCGCCTTGGCTTCCTTCGCACGGATGGTCTCCCACTTGTAGTCGACCACGGTGGTCCCGCCCGTAGCTGTGGGAGCTGTGGATCCGGCGGCTGTTGTGCCCGCGGGAGTGGTTGCGGTACCGGACGTCCCCGCGGCGCATCCCGATACCGCCAGTGCGAGCGCCGCCAGTCCCGCCAGCGCGATCGCCCGCAGTCTGATTATTCTTTTCATGTAAATCCCTCCCTGCAGCCGGCCTGTCATACCAGGCTTTCGTTCATGTCCATTTTCCATGCACTGTGGTCTGGTGTCCGTGATGTGGTTACATTGGTATTAGTTTGGTGCTATACTCATTTCCACTGAAAAAAACTTTAAAGGAGTCTCTCATGGACGCACCTCGCCGGTTGGGCTCCGGCTCCCGTGATATGACGCACGGGAAGCCGTGGCAGGCCATTCTCACTTTTTCCGTTCCTCTGCTGCTCGGCAACCTGCTGCAGCAGCTCTACAACACCGTCGACTCGATCGTGGTGGGCAACTATGTCGGCAAGGAAGCGCTTGCCGCGGTGGGAACCAGTTTTCCCGTCATGATGCTCATGCTGGCGCTGTTCATGGGTGTATCGACCGGTACCGGGATCATGGTGTCCCAGTACTACGGTGCCAAGGATGAGGAAGGGCTTTCCCGGACCGTCCACACCGCGCTAAGCCTGACGGTCGTTGTCGGATTGTTCGTGTCGATCGGCGGATATCTCTTTGTTCCGACGTTGCTGAAATGGATCCAGGTGCCGGACAATGTGTATGACATGGCCCGGACCTACCTGCAGATCGTTTTTCTGGGACACTTGGCGAGCCTGTTCTACAATATTCTGGCCGGTATCCTGCGCGGACTGGGGGACTCCGTCACCCCGCTCATCTTCCTGGGCATATCGACAGTACTCAACATCATCCTCGACCTGGTTTTCGTGACCCGGTTCGACATGGGCGTCGCGGGCGTCGCCTGGGCGACGATCATCTCCCAGGCGGTCAGCGCCATATTTGGGTTCTTCCGTATCCGGCAGATGGGAGGCGTGCTTCACATCCGCCTGCGTGAACTCAAGCTGGACCGGATCTACACCGCCCGCATGATCCGGCTTGGATTGCCCGCGGGGATCCAGTCCGCGATGTTCTCGGTCGCCAACCTGCTCGTTCAGGGATTGATCAACAGCTTCGGGGACGTCGTCATGGCGGGCATGAACATCGTGATGCGGGTGGATATGTTCGTCATGATGCCCAACATGACGTTCGGTATGGCCATGACCACCTTTTCCGGCCAGAACGTCGGAGCGCGCCGCATGGACCGCGTCACCAAGGGCGCCGCGGACGGTCTCAAACTGGCATTGATGGTTTCCGGGGTGCTGACCGTGCTGATCATCCTGTTCGGCCGGTTTCTCATGGAGGCGTTCACCGATGACACGGAAGTCATTGCGCAGGGCGTCCGGGCGATCCGGATCATCTCGATCGGCTATCTCGGAGTTACGGTGAACCAGATACTGACCGGGACCATGCGCGGGGCGGGCGACACCATCGTCCCGATGATCAACGCGTTCCTGACGACCGTGGTCGTCCGTCTGCCGGTCGCCTATGCGTACGTCCACTTCACCGGGTCGCCGGACGGCATCTACTATTCGCTGCTGATTGCCTGGCTGGCCGGCGCGATCCATATCGTCTGGTACTATCTGCGGGGAAAATGGAAGAACAAGGCGATTGTCCGACAGATACCGGACGCTCCGGTTGTCGAACCCGATGTTTCCAGCCTTTGATCGGAAGCTGTTGCTGTAAATGAAAAAAAGCCGCCGCCGGAATCCATCCGACGGCGGTACTTCATACATGCGGACAGAGGTCATAGTTTTGCGCGGAGCCGGAAACCATATCCCCAGACGGTCTCGACGACCAGCCGGGTACCGGAGATCTTGCGCCGCAGACGTTTGATCGTGTCATCCGCCACGCGGGTTTCGATGGCGGTCTCGAACCCCCAGATCCGGTCCAGGAGTTCTTCACGAGGCAATGCACGCTGCGGATTCCGCATCAGGCAGGCAAGCACGCTGAACTCGTTGGGAGACAAGTCGAGCCGGATGTTCTGGACCGAAGCGGTCCGCGAGGCCAGGTCGATCCGGACATCCGCGAACTCCAGCACACCGGCGGTGTCATCGCCGGGATCGGCACTCGGGATTCTGTCATGCGCAGCAAGAGGTACAGCCGGGGCAGGGCGGCTCAATGGCTCGTTTTCGCTGAAGATCGGTCGATTCACGGAGAACCCCCTTTCAGGATCGATCCCTCTGACGCTGAAACGTCTCGAGGGGTTCCATCAAATTGTTCGGCGGCGTCTGCAGGAGGGATGCCGTCCATCCATGCATCCATATAACGAATTCAGTTCGCCCGGTGTGACTTCCGGAACCGCATCCACAGGACCAGAACACCCATCGCCACGGCGAGAACCGCCGTCAGTACGGCCTCCGCGGAACTCAGTCCGTGCCGGGCCGACAGAACGGCACGGCTTGTATCTTCGCCGGTGTCATCGGTGCCCTGCACGATCCCGCCGTTGTTATCATTTCCGCCCATTCCGGGCCCTCCGGCGTCCGGCGGGCGGTTCCGGTCCGCGCCGAGCTCGCCGCCGTGCCAGTTGCCGGAATCTCCGCCCACGGTGCCGGAGGAGGGGGAGGTCCCGTCCAGCTGCGCGGTGATCGAGGCGTTCCACAGACGGACAAAGGACATCAGCGGAACCGCATTCGAGCCCATCATGCCGCCCGGGTTCCCGCCGGGCATTGCTTGATTTCCACCGGGTACCGCCGGGTTCCCGCCGGGCATCGCCTGATTCCCGCCGGGCATCGCCGGATTCCCGCCGGGTGTCATGGGATTGCCGCCCGGTACGGGATTCCCGCCGGACGGCTGCCCGGCATCTCTCGGTACGTCTTCCCCGACAGGCAGGCCCGGAACGGCCGCACCGCCCGGACCGGACAGGGCCGCCTCGGGCTGCGCATCCGGATCGGTCGCTGTCTGGAACGATTCGAAGTCGAAAAACGCGCTCGGATCGTTCTCGACATGCCCGCTGATCATGGCGGTCAGTTCGGTGATCCTCGTACGCATGGATTCGACCGAAAACACCCCTTCGACCAGCTCGTGCAGATATCCCCGGTAGGTTTCCAGGTATGCGGGAACGAAGAGAAGCGCATGGACGAGCGGGCGCGCCTCCATCGTCGTTCCGGCGACCGGGGTGTCGACGTAGAAGTATCCGCCGTCATCGGAAAGGGTGGCGGAAAAGCCCGCGAAAGACATGTTGTAGTCCCACGGGATTACGGAGAACCGGCCGTCCAGCTCGTACAGATAGTAGTTGTGAAGCATCGTGCCCTGGTACCCGTCCAGATTGACAAGCACCGTCGAAGCCGCCAGATAACGCAGCACTTCATCGACATCCAGAACGTCTTCCAGTCCGGATCCGTCGCGCAGCGCCCGAAGCATGGCGGTCATCCGGTCACCCGCATCCTCATAGGACGGCTCCGACTCCAGAACCATGCCGGTATAGACAGCCGGATCGTCCGAGGTCCAAACCAGGTCCGCGCCGGTTCCCTCCGGCTTGTAG
The DNA here is from genome assembly GCA_017997315.1 of Clostridia bacterium. Taxonomy (GTDB): domain Bacteria; phylum Bacillota; class Clostridia; order Saccharofermentanales; family UBA5734; genus JAAYKS01. The sequence goes on along the minus strand of JAGOFF010000005.1, from coordinate 22,292 downwards.
AGCGCGCCTTCCGACGTGCCGTACCACCGTTCGAGGAACGAGTCGGCGATGCCTTCCACCGCCAGGTAGAACCCCCAAGGTTCCCCGTTGATGGTTACGTTGACGAACGACCGGGCGGGTACCGGGATTCCTGCGGACTCAAGGATCTCGTAGGACAGGAATTCCCGCAGGCAGGAGGGGTCCGCGACCCCGTTGTTGAGATTGAGCATCGTCAGGCCGAGCAGGTCCTGTCCCTGGACATACCGGTTGAAGTCGATCTTGAAACTGAACCGATCGGAGTCGGAGCTCGCCACCTGGTTCAGGGAGGAGTTCCCCTTGGTGCGCAGTCCGACGTCCGGGACAGTGATTCCGTCAACCGTCACATTCGCTTGGTAGTAAGTTTCATCCTTTGGGGAGGCCAACAGCGCATCCAGGCTTTTCGACGGGAGATCGATCCGGATGTCCAACACACGGTCGCCACCGAGCAGTTCGTCCGCATAGGCCGCTGCCGCTGGAAACTCGATCCCGGTGTCCGACGGATCGTCCGACATTCCGCTCCATCCCGCCGCGGATGTGGCCAGGGGCAGTGCCAGCCCGAGCAGGGCCGCGATGGCTCCTGTCACTCGCTTTCTCATGCAGCTGTCCCGTCAGGCCGAGAGCTCGCCGCTGTAGCTGACGAGCGACACGGATTCGACGCCAGGAACCGCCGCGATGCTTCCGATGAAATCCGTCCGCCCCGCGAAGCGCACCTCGATGGTGAGTTCGACGCGTCCGTCCGGATAGACGGCCTTGCACTTGGTTTTCTGCCGACGTACGCTCCGGCCCAGGATTTCCATCAGCCCGTCCTCGGCGTCCGCCCGGCTCAGCGACGCCACCAGCACGTACGGATCCTCACCCTGCTTCGCGGAGGAGAAGAGGAACAACACCCCGCCGAGGATCAGCGAACCGGAAATCGCGAGCAGGTAGAGCCCCGCGCCGGTCACGATGCCCGCCGCGATCGCCCAGAACAGGTACACGATGTCCATCGGATCCTTGATCGCGGTGCGGAACCGGACGATCGAAAGCGCGCCGACCATGCCGAGTGAAAGCACGACGTTGCTTGTAACCGCCGAGATCACCAGCGAGGTGACCATGCTGAGCGCCACCAGGGACAGGTTGAAATTCCGGGCGTACATGACCCCGTTGAAGGTCTTTTTATAGACAAGGAAAATGAAGAGGCCGATCAGGAACGACAATCCGAGGCTCAGCAGGGTGTCCACAACGGAAAAGTTGGTGGTCGCGTTTTCGAGGAACTTGCTCTTGAAAATGTCCGAGAAATTGAAGGTAGCGGCAATCATCGGCAGCATCGGGTACTCTCCTTTGTATTTCGCTAAAACATTCGGTCGGCGAGGGAGCAGTTCAGGTATTTGGAGTTGGGCCCGGCGAAGTGGTTGTCCATCCGGACCAGATCCGCAATGTGGGAGGGGAGATAGCGGTCGTATTTGACCTCAAGGACGTCACAGGCCATGGGGACGGGCACGGCGGGAGACCGGAAAAAGTCCGCCGTCGCCGGCGCGCCGCGCAGACGGCGGTCCAGCGTGATGCGGACATTTTCGAGCGGGTGGACGAACGCGGTCCGGTCATACTCCACGATCCGCCGGGGCCGGAGCGCTCCGGCCTGGAAATCCCCGTAGAACAGCGTCGCGACCGGATCGCCGAGCTCGAGCAGGACCCCCGTGCCGCCCGCCAGGAAGCGGTCGGCCTGGTCCCGGGTCAGGGGAACCGAGAGCTTGCGCCCGACTCCGTCGATACGCTCTTTGCGTTCCAGCCGGATCGTTCCGTCCGATCCGTTGTAGATGCGCAGCCGGTACTTGTCCCGCTGGTTCATGCCCGCGAGCTTGTCGGCCAGCACGCTTCCGTAGGGATCGTCGTAATACAGGCTGCGGACGGTGTATTCCCCGTTCGGGGCGTTCGGATCCGGCCGCAGGACCGCCCGCAGTCGGGGGAGAAGTGTCGCCGCGTCCATCGCGTCGATCCGGATTTTCAGTTCGTGCCGATACCCGGGCATAATGTGCAGCCCTCCCGCCGGATTGCCGGAATCCGCGAGCGGAGCGTCCGCAACGGTTTCCCGGCATGTCAAGCATAGGCTTCGCATTTGTACCCGGTGTGGAAGATTATGACGGAAAAGTGAAGTTTACCGGGCGGACCCGGCATCCCGCGGATGGCCTGTCAGTCCTTGCCGGCCGCCATCGGACAGCCTGTACGGCAGATGTTGCACCGCACAATGGAAAAGCCGCGCGCGTTGGTATCATACGTGTGTTCGCGGCAGCGTTTCTGGTTTGCGGACATCCCGTCGAGCGCCCCGACCGGGCAGCGGTCGAGACAAAGGCTGCAACCCGGGAGGCAGACCGGTTCCGACGGCGGATCCGTCTCGAACACGGCGTCGGTCAGCACCGCGGACAGGTCGAGCCGGGTTCCGAACCGCCGGCTCAGCAGCAACGTGCTTTTTCCCAGCGTGCCGATCCCCGCGAGGACCGCGGCGTGTTTCATCGACAGGATACCGCGGCCTTCTTTGCGGGGGGCGTCCCAGTATTCATACGGACTGTCGCCCGGAAGCGATACCGCGACGCCGCCGCAGGTACGCTCCAGCCCGGCCGCCAACCGGAGCGCGATCCGGTCCGCTTCGGCCTGGGCAAGATTGTTTGCATGGTTATAGAGGATTTCGGGCCGGACGGCCGCGATGCCGCGCGGCAGCGCTACGCCGACCACGATCACCGTGCGGCAGGACGCCAGGATGTCCTGGGGCCGGAAGCCCGCGGGCGCGCCGTCGAACCGGTCCGCGCCCGCGAATCCGCAGACGTCCGCCCCGAGTCCGAGCGCCAGCGCCCGGATTGTTTCCTTCATGGAGAGTTCCTCCGGTATCCGCTCAGAATCCCTGCAACAAAAGCCACTCGACCGCCAGCCCGCTCCAGTGCGCGGTATGGGCGTCCAGCGGCGCGCCCGGATGCCCGCCGTCGTACAACCCTTCGCCATGCTTGCCGGTCGGGAACAGGTGGAGTTCGAACTGGACGCCGCGGTCCGCGAGTTCCTGGCCCATCCGGAGGATGCCGCGCGGGTCGTCGTCCAGGTTCTCGAACAGGAAGAACGGCGGGCAGTCCTCCCGGATGTTCTTTTCCGGGGCGAAGCGGGCGGCTTCGCGCTGCGCGGCCAGGTCGAAACGGAGGGCGGCCTGCGGGAACGACGCCCGGCAGAACGAACCATAACAAACCACTGCGGTGTCCGGACGGCTGGAAACGCGTTCGATCGGATCCTGTGCGTCCGGATCTCCGGCGTCGTACAACGTGGCGCACATCCCGGTGAGCATCCCGCCCGCGGAGAAACCGAGCATCGCGATCTTGTCAGGATTCACATTCCAGCGGGCGGCGTTCGCCCGTGCGAACCGGATCGCGCGTCGCCCGTCCGCCAGCCAGTGCTCCTGAGTATAGGGATACACCCGGTAGTCCAGGATCGCGGCCTGGAAGCCCGCCTCGTGGAAACGGCGCGCCACGTGGTCGGCCTCGTAGTCCGATTTGAACATGAACGCCCCGCCCGCGCAGACGATGACCAGTCCGCGCGCGGGTCCCGCATGGGGCTCCAGGAAATACAGTGCGGGTTCCCGCTGGCCCGCCGAGGCGTCGAATCCCGGCGCTCCGTCCGGCCACAGCGGGGTCGGCTCCAAGGTGTCGAGCATCTTGAGCCAGAGTTCTTCTTTCCAGACTTTGCGTTCCAGCATGAACTTGAGGCGATCGTTGTCGGGCATAGGGCACCTCCTCGGGAATTTTTCAGATGGGTAGATCATACCACTCGGAGACCGTCCGAGAAGCGCGGAAACGCGTGCACGGATCCTCCCGGCTACCGCTACAATAGAAGAACAGAGCAATCTCCCCGAAAAACCATCTCGAGAGGGGTACACGCATGATACTGTCCGATCTCAAGACCAACCGCATGACCAAACCGCTGGGATTCGATCTCGGCTGCCCCCGGCTCTCGTTCATCGCGTCGGATACCGGCGCGCCCGCGCTCGCACGCATGCGCATCACGGTTTCAAAAAATCCGGACCTCGCCGATCCGGTCTGCGATTCCGGATGGACCGACCGGATTGACACCCTGGCCTGGCCGGTGCCGGTGGAGCTGGAACCGTTCACCCGGTATTACTGGGCGGTCGAGGCCGCCGATACCCTGGGGGCCTCCGCCCGGAGTGAAACCGCCTGGTTCGAGACCGCCCGGATGGACCGGGCGTGGGAGGCGGAGTGGATCACCCCCGATCTGGAGCCGGACATCCATCCCGTGGTGTACCGGGACTTCGACGTGACGACGCCGGTTCGGCGCGCCCGGGTCTACGCCTCGGGGCTCGGAGTGTACGAACTCACGCTCGACGGCGTAAAACTCGGCGACGAGTGCCTGATGCCCGGCTTCAATGACTATGACTCCTGGATCCAGTACCAGACCTACGATATGGACGGCGTTGCTCCCGGTCGTCACCGGCTCGCGTTCGAGCTCGGAAACGGATGGTACAAGGGCCGTTTCGGCCTGGGACAGCGGACCGGAGTCTATGGGGACCGGTTCGCGGCGATCGCGGAGATCCGGATCGAGTACGATAACGGGGAGGTCGAGGTCATCGGGACCGACCGTTCCTGGAGCGCAGTGCGCGGGCCGGTCGTCGAGAGCGGGATCTACGACGGCGAGATGTTCGACGCGACCGCCTCTCCCGGGCCGGAAGCGGGTGTCCGGATCGCGGAGATCGGGACCGGCCGGCTCCAGGCGCGGCTTTCACCCCCGATCACCGTGCAGGATCGGCTCCAACCGGTCGGGGTGATCCGGACTCCGGCGGGCGAGACCGTGCTCGACATGGGACAGAACATGGTCGGCTGGATGGAGTTCCGGTGCGCGGCGCCGGGCGGGAGCCGGATCGTGCTGTCCCACGGCGAGATCCTGCAGGACGGGAACTTCTATCGCGACAACCTCCGGACCGCAGCGGCCCGCTTCACATACGTCTCCGACGGCACGGCGCGGACAGTGCGCCCCCGTTTCACCTTTTTCGGATTCCGGTATGTCCGGGTCGAGGGCTGGCCCGGTCCGGTGGATCCCGCGGATTTCACCGGGTGCGTGATCCACTCGGCCATGGAGGACGCCGGGCGCGTGGAAACCTCCGATCCACTCGTGAACCGGCTGCTTGAGAATGTCCGGTGGGGGCAGAAGGGGAATTTCCTGGACGTGCCCACCGACTGCCCGCAGCGCGACGAGCGCATGGGGTGGACGGGGGATGCCCAGATCTTCAGCGGCACCGCGTGCTTCAACATGGACACCTATGCGTTCTACACCAAGTACGGTCGGGATCTGGCGTACGAACAGGCCAAATGCGGCGGGAGCGTCCCGCACGTCGTGCCGGTCGCGGGATACGCCGGGCACGGATCGACCGGGTGGGGCGAAGCCGCGACGGTCATCCCCTGGGAAGTCTATCTGCACTTCGGGGACACGGAGATCCTGCGACGTCAATACGACAGCATGCGGGGATGGGTGGACTGGATCCGGCGGGAGGACCTCCGGACGGGGGACCGGCACCTGTGGATCGGAGGATACCACTTCGGGGACTGGCTCGCGCTCGACGGCCCGGTGCAGGGCGGGGTGTACGGCGGGACCGATCCGGACTTCATCGCGTCCGCATACTACGCCCATTCCGCGCGGCTGACCGCCAAGGCCGCCGCCGCGCTCGGCCGGACGGACGACGCCGCGGCGTACGGTGCGCTCGCGGACGCGGTTCGGGACGCGGTCCGGCGGGAATACTTCACCCCGGAGGGGCGGCTGGCGGTCGACACACAGACCGCGCATGCGCTCGCGCTTTACACGGATCTCGTGCCGCCGGGCGCGGTACAACGCGCCGCGGACCGGCTCGCGGAAAAGATCCGGGCGAACGGCCGGCACCTGGACACCGGATTTGTCGGTACCCCGTACCTGTGCCGGGTGCTGTCCGCCCACGGACACCACGAACTTGCTTGCGACCTGCTGTTCAACATGGACTACCCGAGCTGGCTTTATGAGGTCCGCATGGGCGCGACCACGATCTGGGAGCGCTGGAACTCGGTGCTTCCGGACGGACGGATCTCGAGCACCGGGATGAACTCGCTCAACCATTATGCCTACGGATCGGTCGCGGAGTGGATCTACCGGTATCTCGCCGGGATCCAGCCGGACGAGGAGGGGCCCGGTTTTACGCGCGTCCGTCTGGCACCGCTCCCGGACTATCGCTTCGAGCATCTGGATGCTGCGATCAAAACCCCGTTCGGAATGCTCCGGTCGGGCTGGCGGTTCGTGGAGGGACAGCTGCGGATGTCGTTCGAGATTCCGGTCGGTTCCGTCACGGAGGTGCGGCTCCCGGACGCCCCGGCGGACGGGATCGCGGCCGAGGACGGTCCGGCGCCCGCATGGCGGAGGGAGGGCGGCACGGCGGTCGCGGAACTCCCGGCCGGGCGGTATGGATTTTCCTATGTGCCGACCCGCCCGTACCGCAAGACCTGGAGCGTCGAGCTTCCGCCCGCGGAACTGATGACGGAGGATCGGGCGCGCGCGGTGATCGAACGGCATTTCAAGGAGCTCGGCCGGAACATCCCGTTCATGAACGAGAGCCGTCGCCTGTCCGAAGTGCTCCGGTCGCCGTTCGTGCGGGTGCCGGAAGACCGGATCCGGGCGATGGATCGGGAACTGCGGGCGTTGTAGGCTGCCACTGACCGCACGCACCGGCGCGGTGGTGGCATCGACGGATCCCGTACGACAGGAGACGCTGGATCGGCTCGCCAAGGGATGACACGCACGCGTGCGAAGAATGCATGAAGAAGGGGAGCGGGCGGTGCCCGTTCCCCTTCGCCGCTTCCAGTTTCGCGTCCCTGGATTTCCGGATCAGCCGGGCATCGGGAGTCCGCCCATCGCGGGTTTGCCGTCCAGCTCGTCGACCATGTTGAGAACCAGCATGTTCCAGTTGATGAATCCGCCGTTCATGACCGGTTCTCCGGTTTCCGGGACGTAGTACTCGTGCAGCGTCCCGGTCCGCTCCAGGTCGCCGCCCAGCAGCGCGACGGTTTTGTCGCAGATCTCCCGGGCTTCCGCAGCATATCCGTACCGCATCAGCCCGCGGAACACCACGTAGCTCGCGATGACCCAGATCGGGCCCAGCCAGTTGCTGGGATTGTTCGTCGCGGACAGGTCGTACATCTTTTCATCCCGCGACAGCGAGCGGATCCCGAACGGGGACTTGAACGTGTCTTCGTCCATGGCGTGCCGGACGAGGGACCCGGCCTGCTCCGGCGTGGCGAATCCCGCCCAGAGCGGCAGGAAGCCGGAAAACGCCCGGATCTTGATCGGGAGCGTCTTCCAGAACACCCCGAGCCCGACGTGGAACCAGTCGAACCGGCGGGTCTTGACGTCCACGTCCGCGGAGTAGAAAAACCGGTCGCGCGGATCCCAGCACTCCGCCTGCACCGCGTCCGCGAGCGCGGACGCCTTGGCGCGGTAGTGCGCCGCGCGGTCCGGCAGCCCCAGCTTTTCCTGGATGAGGGCCATGGCGAGGAGTTCCTGCACCATGAATCCGTTGAGGAACAGGTTGGCGGTCGAGAACGGGGGACGTCCGAACGTCGCGGGGTCGTTGTCCATCCCGATCATGATGTCGTCCGCCCAGACGTACATCCCGCAGTTTTCAAAGTAGTAGTGCCGGTCGTAGCAGCCGAAGTACCGCTCCAGGTTGCCGGCATACTCCCGCAGCCATTCCCAGCCGCCCTGCGCTTCGCTCACCAGCACGGCCTGCTGGCACAGGAACGGCTTGTGCATGTTCAGGACGACCCCCTCCCGGTGCTTGGCGAGGAGGTAGGGGTCCGCAAACTTCTTGCTCTCGACCATCATCGGGATGTATCCGTCCTCGAGCTGCAGGTCCATGAAATTCCGGACATTGCCGCGCGCATGCTCGAGCACCCGTTCCCGCATCGCGGGGTCATCGGTCGCGTTCAGGAGTGCGTAGGCCGACCAGTAGGAGTCCCAGTCCCACAGGTTGCCGTCGTAGACCGAGCCCGGATCGATGAACGGATGCCGGAGGGTGGCGACGGGGGACTTGAGGACGGCGGGGGTGCGCTCGCGGAAAAATGAGCGGAGCCGGTCGATGTACTGCTGTCGGATCGTGTCGTTCATAGGGGTCTTCTCCTGTCTTTGCTGTCGGGATTGCCTGTCCGGACCGGCTACAGGTCCTGCGGAGCCGTATGCCCGGGGGTCAGGGTGCGGCGCACCGCGGCGCGCCAGCCTGCGTACAGTGCTTCCCGCCGGTCCGGGTCCATCGAGGGAGAGTATTCCGGGCCCGCGGTCCGGCAGGCGGCGGCTTCATCCGGCCCGGACCACACCCCGGCCGCGAGTCCGCCCATGAGGCAGGAGCCGAACGCCGAGAGTTCCTCGATGCCCGCGAGGGCCACCGGGATTCCGAGCAGGTCCGCCTGGAACTGCATGAGGAACGCATCGCGCGTCGGCCCTCCGTCCGCCCGGAGTTCGCGCAGCGGCATGCCGGAGTCGGCCGACATCCGGTCGACGATGTCCCGGATCTGGTAGGCGATGGATTCCTCGGCCGCCCGGACGAGGTGTGCCCGGCGGGTGGACCGGGACATCCCGGTGATTGAGGCGCGCGCATCCGGATCCCAGTAAGGTGCGCCGAGACCGGTGAACGCCGGGACGAGATAGACCCCCCCGGTGTCCTCCACGGAAGCCGCGACCGCCCCGCTCTCGCGCGGGTGGCCGAGGAGTCCGAGATCCTCCGCGATCCACTGGATCGTTGCGCCGGTGCTGTTGAGGTTGCCCTCCAGCACGTACTCCACGGCGCCCGCGCGGCCCCAGCCCACGCTGGTCACCAGCCCGCCCCGGGAGCGGACCGGTCGGTTCCCGGTATTCATCATCACGGAGGAACCGGTGCCGTAGGTCGCCTTGGCCATCCCCGGGATCCGGCAGTCCTGCCCGAAAAGCGCGGCGTGCGAATCTCCCAGCACCCCCGTTATGGGCAATCCCGCGAGCCGGTCCGGCAACGGCTCCCCGGTCGCCGCGACCGTGCCGAAGATCCCGTCCGAGAGCCGGATGTCCGGCAGCGCGGAGGCCGGGATGCCGAAAACGCGGAGCAGGTCCGGATCCCAGCGCAGGGTTTCGAAGTTCATCAGCTGGGTCCGGCTGGCGTTGGAGCAGTCGGTCGCATGGACCCGCCCGCCGGTCAGCCGCCACAGCAGCCAGGTGTCCATCGTGCCGATCCGGAGCCGCCCTTCGCGCACGAGATCCCTCGCCGACGCGACGTTCTCCAGGATCCAGGCCGCCTTGGCCGCGGAAAAATACGGGGACAGCGTGAGTCCGGTGCGTTCCCGCACCAGCCCGGCGTGTCCGGCGTTTTCGATCGCCCGGCAGATCCCGGCCGCGCGCCCGCACTGCCAGGTGACCGCCGGATGGACCGGCCGGCCGGTATCCGCGTCCCACGCCAGCACGGTTTCGCGCTGGTTCGTGATCGTCAGCGCCCGCAGCCGGTCCCGCCTGTCGCCGGGCCCGATTCCCGCGGCCGCAAGTGCGCGCCCGATCGCGGTCTGCGTATTCGCCCAGATCTCCTCCGGGTCCTGTTCGACCCAGCCCGGGGCGGGGTAGGACTGCCCGTGCGGCACGTCCGCGCGCGCGAGGATGCGGGCGCGGGCGTCGAACACGAACGCTTTGGTGGCCGAGGTGCTCTGGTCGACCGTCAGGATGAGCGGTCCGTCCGTTGCTGCCGGCATGTCGCGCCTCCCAACGTCAGATCCGGCGCAGCCGGATCGCCATGTACGGCCGTCCGGGCAGGGCCACGCGGAACGTTCCCTCGAATTCGCCTTCCGCCGGGGTGACCGTCATGGCCCAGGTGTCGATCACGTCGACCCGGTACCGTTCTCCCGCCGGCATCGCGAAGACTTTCCAGGAGGGCTGGTTGAATCCGAAGTAGTGGAGATAGTAGACGCCGCGACGACCGAAGTACGGAGGGTTCCGGTCGCTCGCCGAACCGTCGGACGAGTAGACCATGCCCTCGGTGAAATCCGCTTCGGCGATCCCGCGCAGGAACGCGATGCGCGCCGGACTCCCGCCGTGCAGGTCCCCGCCCTTGGACCACCAGAGGACCTCCTCCGGATTCCAGTAGGTCTCGCCGTGTCCGACGTACCCGCCGCGGAGCGTGCCCTCCCAGAACCGGCGGACCATCTCCTCGGCGGAGATGTTGCCCCAGTTGTTGGGGATGTCGCCTTCGTACGCGCACTCGTCGACGACGACCGGCTTGCGGAAACGCGCGATCCACTCGTCGACATGTTCCGCGGTCTTGTACCAGTCGGTCCGCTGGATGCTGCAGTGGGTGATCCAGGGGCGGGTATGGTCGTACATCCCGAAGCAGTTGTGGATCGAGCGGAGCCGCTGCCAGGGGTCGCGCTCCGACACGAGCGCGGCCATGCGCTCCCAGTCTGCAGTCGTCTTGGAGCGCAGGAGGTCATACTCGTTCGCGAACGACCACCACACGTTCCGGTACGCCGCCAGCCGCGCGACGATGTACCGCAGGTACCGGTCGTCCGCCTCCGCGCCCATGTCCGCGTACCCCCACCGGTCGTACGGGTGGAACAGGATCAGGTCCGCCTCGATCCCGAGCGCGGACAGTTCGCCGATCCGGCCTTCCAGATGCTGGAAAAAGTCGGGGCGGAAGCGGGTGAAATCCCAACCGGCCTCCAGGCTTCCCTCGAACGGATGCATCGGGGGTTCGCCTGTGTTGAAGGTATAGTGCTTGGGGAAGACGCACATCCGGATCTTGTTGAACGGAGACGAGGCGAGTGTCCGGAGCGTCCGCTCCTCGAGCGCGTCCCCCTGGTGGGTCCAGGCGTAGCAGGTCGTGCCGAACGGATGGTACGGCGTCCCGTCCTCATATGCGAACCGGGTCCCGCCGGCGATCCGCACCGGACCGTGGTTCCCCGCGGCCGCGGGCGTGCAGGTGAAGGATCCGGTGCGCCCGTCCAGTTCCGGACGGTTGGATACGGTGGTCCAGTTCCACTCCCCGGTCGTGTCCGGCGAGAACCGGACGACATACCGGCCTTCGCCGTCATAGAAACCGGGGACATGCAGGGTCCGGTTCCCGTGCGTGAAGTCTGCGGCGATTTCCACTTCGGTGAATGGGTTTCCGCTGCGGGGTCCCTGAAACACGAGATCCTCCACGGCCCAGCGTTCGATGCTCTTCCACGTGTCCGACATGCGTTTTCCTCCTTGTGCCGTGCGCCGGATCCTTCAGGATCGGGGCGGTTGGTCGCTCTCACGCCGGACGAGTTCCGTCCCGGCTTCGATGGTCAGTACCGTTGTGTCTCCGGCGATCTTTTCCGCGAGCCGGCGGACCGCCAGTCCCCCGAGTTCATGTTTGAAAACCCGTACGGTCGACAGACGCGGCCGGGTCATTTCACAGAACGGCATGTCGTCCAGACCCACGACCGACACGTCCTCGGGCAGATGGACACCCTGTTCCTGCATCGCCTTCATCGCGCCGTACGCCAGGATGTCGTTGTCCGCGAAGAACGCGGTGGGCAGGGCGTCGCCCTTCAGAGGGCCCATCCGGGCGAGCGCGTCCCGCATGTCGCGCCAGGACCCTTCGGGCGTGGGCTCGAGATCCAGCCGGTACCGCCCCTCCGGCTCGATGCCGGCCTGGCGGAGCGCTTCGGTGTAGCCGGCTTCCCGGTCGCGGAAGTTGTTGATGTAGACCGAGCTGTGCAGGTATCCGATCCGGGTGTGCCCCAGTCCCAGCAGGTGGCGGGTCGCCTTGTACGCCGCGTCGGTGTTGTTGATGAGGATGGAGTCGTACGGACAGTCCCGGAACCGGCTGTCCAGCAGGATGACCGGACGCTGCGCGCCCGACAGGCACTCGAGGTCCTCCGGCAGCATTTCGGTGGCCAGCACGATGAATCCTTCGGCGTGGTCCTCGGCCAGCAGCCGCGCCAACTCCTGCCGGTCCGGCCCGGACGGTGCGAAGTGGGAAACCGCCAGGTCGTACCCCCGTGCGCGGCTCTCCCGCTCCAGCCCCTCGATGAGTTCGGCAAAGAACGGGGTGTCCGCGACCACCATGCCGTGCCGCTTGCACACGATCAGCCGGAGCGCCGCGCGCGCCGGAGGCGATACGCGCGTGTATCCCAGTTCCTGCGCGGCGCGGAGCACCCGTTCGCGGACCTCGTCGCCGACCCCCTTGCGCCGGTTGAGCGCGTTGGATGCGGTCGCGAGCGAGACCTGCGCGGTGGCGGCGACCTGCTTGAGCGTCGGTTTCATTTTCGTCCCTCCTGCGGCGCGGTATCCGCGGCCGCGCCGGCCAGCAGTCCGAGCGCGCTCCGCCGGACACCCGCCGCGTCCAGTCCGTAGTGAGCGGATACCTCCGCGGAACTGCCCGCGATCGCAGGTTCGTCCGGTATGCCCAGGATGCGCATGCGCACAGGTCGGTTCTGCACGACGACCTCCGCGACCGCCGATCCGAACCCTCCGTGCACGCTGTGCTCTTCCAGGGTGAGGAGCGCGCCGGTCTCGTCCGCCGCGCGGAGGACGGCTTCGGCGTCAAGCGGTTTGACGGTATGGAATCCGATTACCTGTGCGTCGATCCCGTCGGCCTCCAGCAGTGCGGCGGCGGCCAGCGCGGTCCGGACTTTCTCGCCGGTCGCCAGGATCGCAAGGGAGCGTCCCCCGCGCAGCCGGACCGCACGCCCGAACGCAAACGGGAAATCGTCCGATTCGTGCACATCCGGAACCGGATTGCGCCCGATGCGGATATAGGCCGGGCCGGGCTCGTCCTGGAGCGCGAGCGCCAGACGGCGCGTCTCGTGCCGGTCGGCGGGCAGGCAGACCGCGATCCCGGGGATGGCGCGCATCACCGCGATGTCCTGAAGGGAATGATGGGACATTCCCAGGGCGCCGTAGCTCACCCCGCCGCTGATCCCGACCAGACGGACCGGGACGCCGGAGTACGCGGCGTCGACCTTGATCTGTTCGATCGAACGCATGCTCAGAAAGCTGGCGGGGGAGGCGACGTACGGACGGAAGCCGGAGGCCGCGAGACCGGCGGCGATCCCCACGAGGTTCTGCTCCGCGATCCCGACCTCGATGAAGCGGTCCGGGAACCGGCGCGCGAAATCCTCGAGCGATGCGGAGCCGCGCGAATCACTCGTCAGCACCACGATCGAGGGATCCTCGGCCGCGAGTTCGACGAGCGCGGAGCACAAGGCCTGGCGGCAGCTGATGTCAGCCATCGTCTTCATCCTCCCCGATCCGGGCCGCGAGTTCGTCCATCGCGGTGCGCTGTTCCGCGGGGGACGGCACGCCGTGGTGCCAATGCGCGACGTTTTCCATGAACGAGACCCCCTTGCCCTTGGTCGTGTGTGCGATCACCAGCGTCGGCCGGCCCGGGACCGCGGGCGCCGAACGGAACGTGCGGGACAGCGCGGCGTGGTCGTGCCCGTCGGTCTCGACGACCGCCCACCCGAATCCCCGCCACTTGTCGGCCAGCGGCTCGAGCGGCATGACCTCTTCAGTCTTGCCCGTGATCTGCAGCCGGTTCCGGTCGATCACCGCGACGAGGTTGTCCAGACCGTATTTCGCCGCCGCCATGCCCGCCTCCCAGACGGAGCCCTCGGCCTGCTCCCCGTCGCCCATCAGGGTGAAGACGCGCCAGTCCTCCCCCCGCAGCCGGGCGGCCAGCGCCATGCCGACCGATACCGACAACCCGTGTCCGAGCGCTCCGGTGTTCATCTCCACACCGGGCACCTTGTTGCTGGGGTGCCCGATCAGCCGCGAGCCGAATCGGGAGAAGGTGGCGAGCTCCTCCCGGGGGAAGAATCCGAGATCGGCGAGGATGCAGTAGTACCCTTCGACCGCGTGTCCTTTGCTCAGGATGAAACGGTCGCGGCGGGGCCAATGCGGATCCGCGGCGTCCAGCCGCAGGATGTCGTAGAAAAGCACCGTCAGGATGTCCGCGCAGGACAGCGACGAACCGGTGTGCCCGGTGCGCGCGGTCTGGATCATGTCCAGGAGGTCCATGCGGATCCGGTCCGCCTTGCGCGCCAGCCGTGCGGGATCCGCGGGCGGCCCGTCCCGGTCGGTCCGGATCTGTCCCGGCGCGGTCAGCGCCCCCGGAGCCATGCCTGGATCTCCTTCTCGTCCGGATCCACCGCGTCCGGGACCAGCCCCGGGATGTACCGGCAGGCTTCGTACAGCGCCGGAATCACGTCCGCGTGGATGCCGACGCAGTGGTGCACATACGGACCGGTCACCAGGCGTTCCTCCCACAGCGGCCAGTCGTTCACCTCGACCCAGATGTAGCTGCCGCGGGAGTAGGGTCCCCGGATTCCGCGCGCGCGGCCCAGGAGCAGCCGGTATTCCCCGTGGTCCCCGTCGAACCGCACGATCGAGAGGTCCCCGCCGCGGATTTCACTTTCCTGCGTGCCCGGGGCGTGCGAATCGAACAGGAAGTGCTTGCGCAGCCGCGGCCGACATCCCTCCGCGACCAGCGAGAGGGGGAAGTTGCCGCAGTGGAACAGCAGTTCGCCGTTCTCGTTGTCGGGATGCCGGATCGTCAGATCCGCGAAGAAAGGCGCGGTACGGCCTCCGGCGGCGGCCTGGGCCATGACCGCGGTGATCGCGCCGTGCACGTCGGTCTCGCAGACCGTGGGGATCCCGTCGTCCGTCAGCAGCGCATTGGCGAGGCAGGGCATGATCCCGAGGCCGGTCTGGAGCGAATCCCAGCACTGGATGGCGATGGCCGAACAGCCGTTCTCCTCCGCGGTGCGGGCCAGCGCAAGCTGGAGCGAAGCGATGCGCCGGACGTCCGGCACGCCGACCTCGCTGCAGTCCAGCGCGTCCAGGATCCTCTCCGCGGCGGCGTCGAGCTCGGCGCCGCCGTCCCGCTCGATCGACAGCGTCAGGTTCTGGATGTCGACCAGCGTGACCGGATGCGTCTCGATCCCGAACCGCTCGAGCAGTTCGCCCTCGTTGCAGATCATCGTCCAGAATCCCGCGGGGCGTGTCGCGACCTGCAGGATCCGCAGCCGGCGGAACGCCCGGACGACCCGTGCGGCCTGGATGAAATTCTCATATCCGCGGTCGAATTCCGGACTGTCGGCCGCGCTGTTGACCACATAGGTGAACGGCACGTTGAACCGGCGCAGCACCTTGCCGGTCGCGAAAAGGCCGCACTGGGTGTCCCGCAGCCGGAAGCCGTCCGCGAGCGGGGCCTCGTCCCGCGGCCCCCACAGGAGGACCGGCTTGCCGACCGCCTTGGCGACCCGCGCCACGGTGTCTTCGGTCCCGAAATTGCAGTGGGGGAAGAACACCGCGTCGACGTCCGCCTCGCGGAACCGCCGGATGATCCGGTCCGCGTCGGCGTCGCTGTTGTACAGCAGGCCTTCCTCGTTGATGCCTTCCAGATCGGTGACCGTCACCTCGTCGGAGGATGCGATCCGTTCCCGTACCGCGTCCTTGAACCGGTGGGCGTCCTCTTTGCTGAACACAAAACGGCGGGTAGGAGCGAATCCGAGTCGAAGCGGTGTCTGCATGGTATGTCCTCCCAGCTGTCCGCAATGTCCGGCGGACACCTTCACTGTAGGGGTTCGGGTGAAAAATTTCAATATCCTAGTAAAAATTTCAGAAGAGAACGGAAAAATTGCTTATCCTCCATCGTGCGTCGCCATGTAGGGATACCCGGAATATTCCCTCCGCGTGACCGCTTTCCGCTCCGGAACATCGATATGTACGCACGAATTACATCTTGTGTCCATATGGATGGAAGTTGAATCCGTATACTGTACGATAATACATGGTGAAAATTTTAGTCGGAGTTTATCTGGGGTGCAGCAGATTATCAGCGAGATAGGCGATCCTGGCGGCGAAATTACAGATAGGAATCTTCGACGAGCTTTTCGATGCCGCGCGAATCGACGGAGCGGGCGGCGTCCCGGACAAGGCGACGGATAGGCCCTCGATGTACATGCATGATTCGGCATTCCAGTTCAGCAAATACGCATACGGAAGCGCCATCGCGAGGTTCATCGTGTTGTATGCTGTACTCGATAAACGGGTCATCGAGGGGACGACCCGCGGTGCGGTCAAGGGCTGAAGCCCGACCCGGACGGCAGGAGGCGACTTTATGCGGATCGAGGATATCCGGTATCCGAAAATTCCGGATTTTGGAGAAACCATCGACAACCTGGAGCGGTATGCCCGGCTTGCGGCGGAGTTCGGGTACCCGGACGAAGCGGCCACCCGCGTCGAGCGGACACGCGCGTTCCTGTCGGAGCAGATGGAGGCGTTCGACCGCCTGCTTGCGCACCCCGCGCCGGATCCGGACGAGCCGGAGGATCTCGAGGCCATCCGTGCGGTCCGGCCCCGAGCGGACCGGATGTGCGCACGGGCGATCCCGGGGGATTACCGGGAGCGGTGGTTCGGCTCCATCCTCGGCCGGGGTGCGGGATGCACCCTCGGGGCGGGGCTGGAATTCCAAAGCGTCGACAACATGGAAAAATGGGCGCGTCACTTCGGGGACGAGTACCCGCTGCGCCATTACTGGCGGCACGTCAAGAATCCGGATTCGCCGCGCTACATCAAGGGCGACTCGACCGGGCTGACCTTGGACCACATCGATTGCATCCCCGCGGACGACGACACCGCCTACACCCTGATCGGGCTGATGACGCTCGAGCGGTACGGTCCGGAGTTCACCCGCGCGCAGATGGCGGAACTTTGGACGCAGGCCATTCCCGTCCGGGCGGACAACGGGAGCTGGGGGTTGTACTGGGGGGAACGGAACTTTGTGGAAAACGTGATGGCCGGACGGGACGCCGATCTCGCCGGACACCACATGAATCCAAACGCCCAGTCTGTCGCGGCCTGGACCCGCGCCGACACGTGGGGCTACGTCGCGCCCGGCCGGCCGGAGAAGGCCGCGGAACTCGCCTGGCGGGACGCCTCGGTGAACCACCGCCGGAACGGGGTGTACGGGGAGATGTTCATGGCGGCGGCGGTATCGGCGGCGTTTGTGGTCGACGATCCGGTCGACGCCCTGCGCGCCGGACTGTGCGAGATTCCGGAACACTGCCTGTTCGCGGAAGCGGTCCGCTGGGCGCTCGGGATCGCGCCGGACATCCGCGGCTACCGGGATGCGGCGGCCGCAGTGACCGCACGGTACGACGGGATGTTCAAGGGACACGCGGTCAACAACGCGCTGTATGTGGTGCTGGGCATCTGCCTCGGCGGGAAGGACTTCACCCGGGTGATCGGAGAAACGGTCGCCATGGGATTTGACAACGACTGCACCGGTGCAACCGCGGGGAGCATCGTCGGGGCGGTCCTCGGCCGGGACCGCTTGCCGCCTCACTGGATACAGCCGTTCCGGAACCGGATGCAGTGCTACTTCAACGGATGTCCCGACTACCTCGATCTGGACGACTTGTACGAACGGTACCGGATCCAGGCGGAACGCATTCTGGGCGCATAAGGCGCACCGGCGTCCGCCGGGCCGGTTCAACGGACTTTACACGGAAGGTTGCAGCACCAGCCGGCATTCCTGCGCACCGATATCCGATAACAGCGTGGCACCGGTCCCGCGCAGATCCAGCACACGCAACACGTCCGGCAGCGTGACCAGTCCGGCCGCGGGCTCCCACACCGGGAGCGCGTCGACCTCTTCCGGCCGGTATGACGGTCCGCCGCCGGGATCGGGCTCCTGCGGGAAAATGGCTGCGTAGAAGATCCCGGACTCCACCAGATCCTGGAAAAAATGGCTGCCGTAGGACAGTTCCGGCATCAGGCCGGCCGACTCGAACGCGATTTCACCGAGCGCGGCCATCGCGGAGATTTCACCGAACCGCACCGGGACCCCCAACGAGGGGGTGGTGGTCCCCCATCGACCCGGACCCAGCAGCATGGCCGCCAGCCCTTCCCGGGCGACCGCGGCGTTGATCCTCCCGATCTCGCGCGCGACCGTGAACCGGTCGCGTTCCGGCAGAGCGGTGTAGGTCTCCGGCCGGACCAGGACCAGAACATCCAGCCGGAGCGCGACGTTCCCCCCCATGAATCCGGATCCGATCGAGAACAAAGTGTGCAAGCCTTCACCCGGCGCGGGCATTTGCACTGCCGGCCCGATCGATCGGGTCTGGAGCGGCCGGCACTGCAGCAGGTTGACGCGCAGCAGTCCGTCCGGACCGGGATTGGCGGCGTACTCGATGTCGACCGGATACTCGTAGACCGACTCGATGCGCTTCATCATGCGGCGCAGCAGGTCCGCAAAGTCGGTTCCGGTGAGCAGCCGGGCGAACGTCAGGATCCAGGGGACGCTTTCCGGCGGGAGGCGGTAGGTGCGCGCGGCTTCGGCTGCCTCGCGGTCCTCCTCCCCGATGAGGTCCACGTCGATCCCGGGCGCCAGGCGCAGGACGTCGCGCACGGGCATCGGGCGCAGCGTGTTGGATTCGAGGTCCAGCACGTCCGCCTCATGCTGGGAAAAGCGGGCCCGATCGCGTCCCGACGCCGGGAACAGTGCCGGGCGGTCCAGCGCGACGATGCGCGGATAGTCCCCCGCCACACGGTCGACCGAACGCGTCCCGAGTCCGAACACCAGCCTTGTCATGCCCGCGGATCCGTCGATGCGGTTGTCCCAGACATACAGGTTGGAGGAGTTGCCCATGCCCGCGACCAGCGGGAAGAACAGCGGTCCATGACGGTCGCCCGACACCCGCTGCACCAGCAGCGCCATCTGTTCGTCCTTGCCCTGCAGTCCGCGCTTGTGGCGGTAGGCGAGCGCGTCCGGATTCATCGTGCTGGCGTAGACCCGGCGCACAGCATCCTCGAACCGGCGGTACCGTTCTTCCGGGGAACCCTGGTTGGGGCAGAAGACGCTTTCGTACTTGCCCGCGAACGCGTTCCCGAACTGGTCCTCCAGGAGGCTCGAAGAACGCACGATGATCGGGGAGTTCCCGAAATATTCGAGCATCGACAGGAACCGGTCCCGCAGCGAGGACGGGAAGTACCCGTGTTCCAGCCGGGTCCGCAGTTCGTCCGCGAGGGCAAAGTAGCCCTCATCGGTGTTCTGCCGGAGACGGAGCCGGAAACAGTCGTTGTGGACGAGATAGGTATAGTAGACGTCGGAGCCCACAAAAAACGAGTCGTGCCGCTCCAGCCGGACGGACCAGTCGAACGAGGGGTCCGCGGCGAGGATCGCGCGCGCCAGCAGCATGCCCGCGGCCTTGCCGCCGATCGGCCCGGTCCCGATCTCGCGGCGCTGGATCCCGATCAGGTCGGGCAGGCTCAGGAACCGCTCCGCGAGTCCCCCGATCCGCGATTCCGGGCCGAAGAGCATCCGGATCAACCGGCGGCGCCATCCGCCCGCTGCCGGATCGTCCGGCGGAATGTCGAGCGCCTGCTCCGCCTCGAGGAACACCCGGTCCCAGTAGTCGAGCTGCAGTGCGCCGCCCGCGCCCGGGATGCGCGGGGAGAACAGAGCCGCGGCTTCGGCGCTCGCGGTGACCGGTTCGATCCGGTCGCCGCCGGCGTCCACCCGGTGCGGGAGGAACATGGCGGGGGAGTACCGCTCCCAGACCTTGAGCGGGTGCAGGTACAGCGTACCGTCGATGTTGTGGAGTTCCAGCAGCAGCTGGGTCGTCTCGCGGATACGCGCGATGGTCTCGTACGAGTGCCGTCCGCGCTGCAGCGCGAAGAACGCGACGGTGTCCAGTTCGAACAGGTACGGACAGGTGCTCCGGAAAAAGTTCCCGGTCATGAGGTCGCTGCACCACTCGTCCGTGAGTTCCGTCAGGCAGTCGAACACGTAGAACGCCTGCCGTCCCTCCCGGGTCACGATCCTGTGAACCTCGGCGGTGAAAGCCTCGAAGCCCCGGTGCGCGTCCACCCGGCACAGCCGGATGTGCGGATCGTCCGGTGCGACAGGGGGATGCCCCCCGAACCGGACGTAGACGACCCGGAATCCGTCCGCCAGGGCCTGGGCTGCGAACCGCTCCGCAAAGAACCGGTAGTCCGCGATGTCGTCCACCTGCCAGACGACGTTGTCGCCGAGCCGGATGTCGTCGAGCACGCGGTCGAGCGCGGGAAAGCCGGACCGGATGCGCCGGAACGCGGAAGATCCCGCTGTCGCGCTGTCCATGGAGCACCTCCGCCATCAGGGGCCGTACCGGTGCCGGAGCCCGGCACCGGCAGCCAGTGGAAAAAGAATGCCGGGACGGAGGATCCGTCCCGGCATCGTCGCCTTGGCTTTATTGTAGCAGATGCCGGGCCGTCTCAGCGGCGGTCCGTCTTTTCGATCGCTTCCTGCAGCCCGTTCAGGTAGGCGATCCCGAGCGCGCGGTCATACAGCCCGTACCCCGGGCGGCCGTTTTCATCCCAGATCATTCGGCCGTGGTCCGGTCGGACGTACCCGTCGAAACCGGTGTCGTGGAACGCCTTGACGATCGCGAACATGTCCAGGCTGCCGTCGGACGACAGGTGGGAACTCTCGTGGAACAGCCCCTTGCGCTCGATCCGGACGTTCCGGATGTGGGCGAAAGCGATGCGGCCCCTGCCCGAGAACTTGCGGACGATCGCGGGGATGTCGTTCTCCGGATTGGATCCGAGCGAACCGGTGCAGAGCGTGAGCGAGTTTGCGGGGGAATCGACGAGCGCGAGCAAACGCTCCAGGTTCTTTTCCCCGGTCACGATCCGGGGCAGCCCGTAGATCGGCCACGGGGGATCGTCCGGATGAACGGCCATGCGGATTCCCTGCTCTTCGCAGACCGGGACGATCGCACGCAGGAAGTACCCGAGGTTGTCGAACAGCTTGTCGGCGTCCATATGGCGGTACTTGTCGAACAGTACGGTGAGTTCCTTCAGCCTCTCCGGTTCCCAGCCCGGCAGCGAGAATCCGCCGGACTCCTTGGCGAAGCTCTCGACCAGACGGAGCGGATCCGCGGTCTCGATCCGGTCCGCGTCGTACGCAAGCACGGTGGAACCGTCCGCAAGCGGCTTCGCGAGGTCGGAGCGGATCCAGTCGAACACCGGCATGAAGTTGTAGCAGATGACCTTGACCCCGGCCCGGCCGAGCCGCCGGATCGTGGTGATGTAGTTCTCGATGTATTCGTCGCGGCGGCCGTTCCCGAGTTTGATGTCCTCGTGGACATTGACGCTCTCGATGACCTCCATGGTCAGCCCGGCGTCCTCGACCTGCTTCTTCATCGCCTGGATTTCGTCCTCGGGCCAGACATCGCCCGCAGGGACGTCCATCAGGGTCGCGACGACTCCATGGATGCCGGGGATCTGCCGGATGTGCCGGAGCGGGATGTTGTCGTGTCCGGGTCCGTACCAACGGAAGGTCATTTTCATGCTCATGATTTTGCGGCTCCTTGTTCATATGAAAAACGGCATACCGGTTTTTGCAGGTCTCATCATACGGAGCATACATGGGATCGTCAATCCGTTCCGTTACAGTTCCGCTAAATCCACAATGGAAACCCGCTTACGATCCGGCGGATTCATGCATCCGTCCGCGTTGCACACCGATTGGTATAATAGGCGTGATATGCCTGACCGTGTCCGGACAAGCCGGTCGCGGTCAGGACGTGCCTGAACGTGTCCGGATTTGCCGGCCGCAGGCGGGGGAAGGTGGTGGATGGGTGTTCTGGCTGGAGGTGTGGTTTGTCCTGTATCTGGGACTGATCGGACTGGTCGTCGGCTCGTTCCTCAATGTCGTGGTCTGGCGACTTCCGCGCCGCCTGTCGATCGTCCGGCCGCCGTCTGCCTGTCCGAAGTGCGGACGCCGTCTGGCGGCGCGGGACCTCGTCCCCGTACTATCCTGGCTGTTCCTGCGCGGCCGCTGCCGGTATTGCGGCGCCCCGATCGCGGTGCGCTACCCGCTGGTCGAAGCGTTCACCGGTCTGCTGTTCGCGTGGTTCGGGCTCGGGTACGGGGTATCCTTGTCCGTCCTGGTCCCGCTGGCGATTGCGATCGTCCTGATTCCCGCCGGGCTCATCGCCCGTGACGCGGCTGTTTCCGCCCCGTCCGGCAGTCTGCGCACGCTCCGGACCGCGGCCGCGGCGGCTTGCGCCGCCGGACTGGCGCTGACCGCCGCCGCGCCCTGGATCGCGCCGGTGACAGGCGTGTCGTAGTCCGGGTGCGGTGTCCCCCTCATTTATGCTAAAATAAAAGGGATATTCGAATCGGCCGGATTTTACAGATCCGACCTTTGCGGGGCGGCCGGAAATCCGGTTCCCCAAGTGATCCGCACGGTAGGAGAGGAC
>JAGOFF010000147.1 GCA_017997315.1 Clostridia bacterium | reverse complement strand
CCCGTCCGGATCGCCGGCAGCACCGTGTCGCGCGCCACGCTGCACAATCAGGACTACATTTCTGAAAAGGACATCCGGATCGGCGACACCGTCACGGTGCAGAAAGCCGGCGACATCATCCCGGCGGTGGTCGAGGTGGTTCTGGACGCCCGCCCCGAAGGAACGGTCCCGTTCCGGCTGCCGGACTTCTGTCCCGCCTGCGGGGCGCCGGCGGTGCGGGAGCCGGGCGAGGCGTTCAGCCGCTGTACCGGGGCGGACTGCCCTGCGCAGGCGTTCCGGAACATCCTGCATTTCGTGTCCCGCGACGCCATGGATATCGACGGGCTCGGACCCGCCATCATCGAACGCCTTGTCGACAACGGACTGATCCGCGGCGTCGCGGATCTGTATGCGCTGGAGGACAAAAGGGACGCGATCCGGATGCTCGAGGGCATGGGGGACCGATCCGCGGACCTGCTTCTCGCCTCGATCAACCAGTCGAAAACAAACAATATCGACCGCCTGGTCACCGCGTTCGGGATCCGGAATGTCGGTGCCCAGGCGGCGCGGGTTCTGGCGGAGTCTTTTCCCGACATGGTCTCGATCCGGAACGCATCGTTTGAAACACTTGCGGCATTGCCGGATTTCGGTCCGATCACGGCCGCGTGTGTCGTGGAATTCTTCGCGCAGGAGCAGACAGGACACCTGCTCGACCGGTTGACGGAAGCCGGCGTGAACATGACGTCGTCCACTTTCGGCAGTACATCCGCCGGTCCGCTGGCCGGACTGACCTTCGTCCTGACCGGCACGCTGCCCGGGATGTCCCGGGACGAAGCCGAGGAACTGATCCGGGAGCACGGGGGGCGGGCGGCAGGCAGCGTGTCCGCCAAGACATCCTATGTCCTGGCCGGCGAGGGCGGCGGGAGCAAACTGGACAAGGCCGCGCGGCTCGGCGTGCCGGTGATCGGTCCGGACGCGCTCATGAAGCTCATCGAGGGAAACGGAGGATAGGGATCCTTGAACGGAAATCCTGAATTCTACCGGATGACCGCGGGCGAGGCCGCGGCGCATCTCCGCACCGATCCCGCGGCCGGACTGGATGACGGGGAGGCGGCCGCGCGTCTGGCCGAGCTCGGCCCGAACGAACTCCGGGACCGGCCGAAACGGACGATCCTGCAGAAAGTGGCGGAGCAGTTTGCCGATTTCCTGATCCTGGTTCTCGTCGCAGCCGGCATCATTTCCGGTGTACTCGGGGAGTGGATCGACGCGGGGGTCATCCTGGCCATCGTCGTCATCAACGCGGTGCTCGGAATCGTGCAGGAAGGCCGGGCGGAACGGGCCATCGAGGCGCTGAAAAAGCTCGCCGCCCCCAACGCACGGGTCGTCCGGGCCGGAAAGACCGCCGTCCTGCCCGCCGCTTCGCTGGTCCCGGGCGACCTGGTCCTCATCGAGGCCGGGGATGTGGTGCCCGCCGATCTGCGGCTGATCGAGAGCGTTTCGCTCCAGATCGAGGAAGCCTCCCTGACCGGCGAATCCGTCCCCGCCACCAAGGAGGCGGATGCCTCCTTCGACGCCCCGGTACCGCTCGGAGACCGCCTGAACACCGCCTATATGGGAACCGCGGTGACCTACGGGCGCGGACGGGGGATCGTCGCGGCCACGGGCGCGCGCACCGAGATCGGCGGCATCGCGGAGCGGCTCCGTTCAATGAAAGAGGAGCCTACCCCGCTCCAGAAGAACCTGGCGCAGCTCGGCCGGCTGCTGGGGCTGTTGTGTCTCGCCGTCTGCGCCGTCGTGTTCGCCCAGGGGATCCTGGCCGGCGGGGAGGTCATGCCCATGTTCATGACCGCCATCAGCCTGGCGGTCGCCGCCATCCCGGAGGGCCTGCCGGCGGTGGTGACCATCGTGCTGGCGATCGGCATGAAGCGGATGGCGGACCGGAACGCGATCGTCAAGCGTCTGCCTGCGGTCGAAACGCTCGGCGGTGTCGATGTGATCTGCTCCGACAAGACCGGTACCCTGACCCAGAATGAAATGACGGTCGTCCGGCTGCACGCGGCCGGCGCCGATCTCGAGGTGACCGGTACGGGGTATTCCGCGGAAGGTGTCCTCCGCTCCCCCGACGGGGAGGCGATCCGGATCGGGATGTCCGGTGCGCTCCGGCGACTGCTGGAAATCGGATCGCTGTGCAACGATGCGCGCCTTGTCACGGATCCGGACGGTTCGGCGGGAATCATCGGGGACCCGACCGAAGCCGCGCTGCTGGTTGCAGCGCGCAAGGCCGGACTGGATCCCGACGCCCTGGCCGCCGGCCGGCCGCGGATCGCGGATCTGCCGTTCGACTCCGCCCGCAAGCGCATGACCACGTTCCACGGAGGGTTTCCGGACGCTCCGGTGCTGGCGCTGGTCAAGGGCGCTCCCGACATCATCGTGTCGCGATGCGTTGCGATCGCCTCGGATGGCGGCGCGCTCCCGCTGGACGACGAAAGCCGGGAAGCGCTGCTGCGCGTCAACAGCGCGATGGCGTCGTCCGCCCTGCGGGTGCTGGCATTCGCTTTCCGGACGTTTGATGCGCTCCCGAAACCCGACCCGGATTCTGTGGAGTCCGGTCTGACTTTCGCCGGTCTCATGGGCATGATCGATCCGGCGCGCCCCGAAGCGCGCGATGCGATTTCCACCTGTACGGAGGCCGGAATCCGGGTCGTCATGATCACGGGGGACCACCGCGACACCGCGGTCGCGATCGCCACGGACCTCGGTCTGATGCCGCCGGGGGCGGGCGTGCTGACCGGGAGCGGACTCGACGCCCTGTCGGATGGGGAGCTTCGGGTGCGTTCGGAAGACACCCGCGTATACGCGCGGGTGTCGCCGGAACACAAGGTGCGGATCATCGAAGCGCTGCGTGCCAACGGCCATGTCGCCTCCATGACCGGCGACGGCGTCAACGACGCGATGGCGCTCAAACGGGCCGATATCGGCGTCGCCATGGGCATCACCGGAACCGAGGTGGCCAAGGGCACCGCGGACATGATCCTCACCGACGACAATTTCGCGACGATCGTGCACGCGGTCGAAGAGGGGCGGATCATCTACGGGAACATCCGGAAATTCGTCGGGTTTTTGTTGTCGTGCAATATCGGGGAAATCCTCGTGATCTTTGTCTCCGTGCTGCTGCTCGGTCCCCGCTTCGCCCCGCTCGCCCCGCTTCAGCTGCTGTGGCTCAATCTTCTGACGGACAGCTTCCCGGCGCTCGCGCTCGGAACCGAAGCGGGCGAGCCCGACAACATGCGGCGTCCCCCGCGACTGCCGGGAGCGAAGATTCTCGACCGGGCCATGGCTCGGATGATCGCCCTGCAGAGCACGGCAATCTTCGCGGCCGTCTTCGCCGCTTTCCAGATCGGCCGGAGGATCTACCCGGACATCGTGTCGGACGGCGTGCGGGTCCCGCATGACGGCGCGCGCACGCTCGCCTTCGCCTCGCTGATCCTGGCGGAGCTTTTCCGGGCCTACAGCGCGAGGTCGGAACGCGTACCGGTGTTTTCCATCGGCCTGTTCCGGAACCGGTCCATGCTGAAAGCCACCTTGTTCTCAGCCGCTCTTCTGGTCGTGATCCTGTACGTCCCGCTGTTGTCCACATTGTTTTCGACCGTTCCGCTGACGGTGCGGGACTGGCTGCTGATCCTTCCTCTGTCCCTGGTTCCCTTTGCCGCGGGCGAGATCCAGAAGGTGATCCGGGCCCCCGGACGGAAATCCGGACGATGAGCCGGAAAACCGTCCGCTACCGTACAGGGAGTGGTTGCGGCAACTCCGCCGCTGTGGTACTATTTTTTTGCCGCGCCGATCGGGCGCCCATGTTTGCCGTTCCCCGCAATACGGGGAGGGCACGGATCCGGAGGACCCACCATGCAGGTTTTTGCCATCATCCTCACCATCATCGACCTCGCAGTCTGTGTCCTGCTGATTATGCTTGTCATGCTCCAGGAGGGCAGCAACAAGGGATTGGGCGTACTCAGCGGCGTAAGCCAGAACGAGAATTTCTTTGGCCAGAACGCCAACAAGTCCCGCAGCAAGGATGTGCGGCTCCGCAAGCTGACATCGTATTGCGCGATCCTGTTTGTCGTCCTGACCATCATCCTGTACCTGATCACCGGCAGGGGCTGAGCGCGCAGGACGGGGCGGCCGGCCGCGGATCCATCCGCTGGACCGCCGGAACGCATGTGCCGACGACGCCGGACCGCCCGCTGGGCGGTCCTTTTTCATACGGCGGACCGGACGCTTCCCGCGCCGGCCGAGGTGGACGGAGGAACCCATGGCAACAGAGAAGACCTGTGTCGGCATCCTGTACCCGAGCGGACGGGACGGCATCGTCCGGCCGGATTATCCCGATCCGGAATCCGGCCGCAGAGAGGTGTTCATCCCCTGGAAAAACCTGCACGGCGCCCCGTACGGCATGCGGGTCGTTTGCAGTATCGACGATCCGGCTGCCCTGAACCTGCGGGGCGGAATCCTGGAGGTGCTCGGCGACCCGTCGCGTCCCGACGTGGCGATCACCGGCATCATGCGGCACTACGGACTGTCCGGATCGTTTCCGGAAGCGGTGTCGGAGGAGGCGGAACGCTTTCCCGCCGATCCCCTGCCTGCCGAGATCGAGGAGATGATCCGGGCCGGACGGCGCGACCTGCGCGCGTTGCCGACGATCACGATGGACGGTGAGGACGCCAAGGACCTCGACGACGCCATATCCATCGAAACCCGGCCGAACGGCCGCTTCCGGCTGTGGGTGCATATCGCGGACGTCTCGCACTATGTGGCGGACGGAAGTGCACTGGACATGGAGGCACGGCGCAGAGGGACGAGTGTCTATCTGGTGGACCGGGTCGTCCCGATGCTGCCGCCGCGGCTTTCGAACGGCATCTGCAGCCTGAATCCGGGCGCCGACCGGCTTGCGCTGACGGTGTCGATGGACATCGACGCAACGGGGACCATCGAGGACGGGGATATTTTCGAGAGCGTGATCCGCAGCGACGCGCGGACCTCCTACAACGAAATCCGCGATTTCTTTGAACAAGGCATGCATCGGGACCGGTATGGTTTTCTGGAGAAGGAGTTCACGGCCATGCGCCGGCTGGCGGAAATCCTCCGCAACCGCATGCGCGAACGCGGGACGCTGGAATTCGAGTTCCCCGAGACCAAGGTCGACCTCGACGACGAGGGGCGGCCGACAGCGATCTATCCGTATCCCATCTCCTTCACCAACGGCATCATCGAGGATTTCATGATCGCCTGCAACGAATTCGTGGCCCGCAAGTTCCATTTTCTCAAGGTGCCGTTCGTCTATCGGGTGCATGAACTCCCCGATCCGGAAAAGCTGCGCCGCTTTATGCGGCTCGCCCGCAACATGGGCGTGAAGCTGCGGATCCGTGGGGCCGTGCGGCCGGGCGATCTGGCCCGGGCATTGGAGGAGATCAAGGGGCTGGAGAACGGTCAGGCCTTGTCGCAGCTCCTGCTCCGTTCTCTGGCCAAGGCGCGGTACGCCCCGGAGTGCCTGGGCCATTTTGGGCTGGCGAGCGAGTTCTACTGCCATTTCACCTCCCCGATCCGCCGGTACCCGGATCTTTTCATCCACCGCGTGATCAAGGGATGGCTGTCGGGGCGGATGCGCACCGGCGAATGGCGCGGGGACGCGGTCCACGTGAGCGAAGACAGCTCGGTGACCGAACGGGCGGCCGACCAGGCGGAGCGCGACACCGTACAACAGAAGGCCTGTGAGTTCATGGCCGACCGTATCGGGGAGGTGTTCTCCGGAGTGGTGTCGGGTATCATCGCGGGCGGTTTTTTCGTGCGGCTGCCCAGCACCGTCGAGGGAATGGTGCCGTTCCGGTCGATGGAGGAC
>JAGOFF010000146.1 GCA_017997315.1 Clostridia bacterium | reverse complement strand
CCCCCCTTTCGCCGGTCCGTCCGTATGCCGGCCGGGAGCGGATGTATTTCCATCATTGTACCGGATGCGTCCCCGATCCGGATCCGGTTTCCGGCGTTCCGGCGTCCGACGCGTCCCGCCGCGCCTGGTCGACGGTTGCGGCGATCCGCCGATCTCTCGTCGCCGGAGTCCGGGCCTGTCCGATCCAATGGACATATTGCAGCTGCAGGCTGCTGGGCCAGCGGTCGAATCCCGCGGCCGCCTCCGGATCGTCCGCCAACGCCGACGCAAGGTCTCCGGGCACCTCCGGGGGAACGAGGGAGGTGTATGCCGCATCCCAGGTTCCGAACGCCCGGGCTGCCCGGACCGATTCCGCACCGGCCTCGGCCATGCGTCCCTCCTTCTCCATCCGTTCGGCGCGATGCCGGTTGCGGAGCGACCAGGGGCTGTCCGGACGGCGCGGGGAGAACCGCAGGAGAAAACCGTCCGTGTCCTGGCTGAACATCCGGCTGTCGATCCATCCGAAGCAGACCGCTTCATCCAGGGCGGCCTCCAGCGTGACTCCGGGCTCCCGGGACCGGACCTTGCGGATCCGGAGCCAGACCTCCGTCGCGGTCCGATGGTTCCGCTCCAGCCAGTCCCGCCACTCCGGAGCGTTGCCGAACACGAGCCAGGCGGCCGGCCGGTCGCCCCTGCTCATGGATCACCGCTCCCGTCCATGCCGGCTTCGGTCCAGGTCCGATACGCCGCTTCCCAGGTTTCCTGCGAAAACGGGCGCACCGGGTCCCCGATCCGCCGCGCATACCGCTCCGCCCATGCCAGAAAGGGTTCCGCGTGGCTGCGACCGGTCCGGAGTTCGCGGAGGATGAGCGAGCACCAGACCGGAGCGCATTCATACTGGGTGGATGCCCGGATCGCCGAGGCCGCCGCATCCATGTCGTAGGCGACGCGGTGCTCCTCCACGCGCCAGGATCCGTCCCGATGTTCCAGCACCGTATAGGCTGCGTTGGGATTCCCGTCCGTGGGATTCCCGACGGATCCCGGATTGACCAGCACGCGCCCGCCGATCCGGGTGTGCCGCTGCCGGTGGGTGTGCCCGAAGACATAGGCCGCGTCTTCCGGCGCATCCGCCGGAAACCGGAAGGATCCGTCCGGGAGGGATTCCTCACCGGATCCGATCAGCCGGCGCAGGGTGTGCGAAGCCAGCACGGGCGGCCCGCCGCCCGTCAGGATTTCCGTGTCCGGCAGGGATGCGATGATCCCGAGGGTCTCCCGGGACATCGTCCGGACGGTCCAGTACGCCGCGCTCATCTGCGCGTCCGTCCATGTCCGCCGGTCCTGGGCGGAAAGCCGCTCCAGACGGTCCTCGCCGTTCCCCCGGACCGCGGCGGAACGGGGCGTCGACCGCACAATCTCCGCGCACTCGTCCGGGAAAGGGAGGCTGAAACAGTAATCACCCAGGAACATGTACCGGTCGACCCCTGCCGTCCGGACATCGTCCATCACCGCACGCAGCGCATGCAGATTCCCGTGGATATCGGCCAGCAAAGCGGTCCTCACCGGTACTCCCTCCATCCGTAAGGCTCTTGAGCATCAGTATACCCCACGGCCGGATCATCATACGTGCCGGGCCGCATGTCTCACGGATTGTATAAAGCAAAAATCGGCGTTATAATTAATTACACTGTTTTCTTTTTTATACTATTCCGGAGGTGCAAGACATGGACATGGGCCCGTCCGACGGGAACCGACGGTCCAATACGGCGTCCGGCTACCGCGGGCGGCCGCTGCGGATCGGCATGATGGCGAAGCATTCCATCGAGGCCGAGGCATCCAGCCCCTTTTTCCTGTCCATACGGCTGAACGTCGAGTCCCAGTGCCGATCGCTCGGGATCCAGCTGCGTCGCGTCTTCCGTCCGGGCGACCCCGTCGCACATCAGGATCTGTCGGAACTCGACGGTCTGATTGTCATCGGCGCCATCGACCCGGCCCCCATACTCGAGCTGCTCGACGGGAACCGGAACGTCGTGTTCGTCAAGGACTCCGTCCGGAGGGAGCCGGACATCGACATTGTCCAGTCCAACATGGGCGGCGCGGTTGCGGAGTGCCTGTCCATCCTGCGCAATCTCGGACATCGCTCGATCGGTTTCATGGGAGGGGCGGTCGCCGGCCTCGATATCGTGACCCAGCGGCATGCATCGTCCCTCGACGTGCGGCACCAGGCGTACATGACCTGGATGCGCGAAGCCGGGCTGCTGGATCCCGACCGGATCCATCTCGGGCCCTGGGGCGTGGAGGGCGGATACCGCATGGGCGTCGAGGCGCTGCGCAAGGGATTGTTCCCGACCGCCTTCCTGATGGCCAACGATGCGATCGCATCCGGAGCGCTGCGGGCGTTCGGCGAGTCCGGCATCCGGGTACCGGAAGACTTGTCGGTCATTTCGTTCGACAATACGGAGATCGCTTCCGGTTCGGAACCGCCTCTCTCCTCGGTCGACCTCGACCCGGACGAGATCGGGCGTCAGGCCGTAAATCTTCTGCTGGAGCGGATACGCGGGCGCGTAACGCCGGTGCACCTCACGATCCCGTCCCGGCTGGTGGTGCGCAAGAGTTTCTCCATCCCCCGCGACCGCGGACACCGTCTCCGGAGGAACGGCTGAACGCAAGCTGCCGGCTGTGTGCCTCCCCTGACCGCTAAATTCCTCTTTTCGGATGCTCCATCCTTCGCGCAGCTCCTGTATGGTTGGCGTAGCGACACCCGGTCCAACCGGATTCACAGGAGCGGCACCATGCGAACGAAACAACATCTTCTGCGGACATCTCTGTTGCCCGTCCTCTGCCTGTGCGTCTTCGCGGCATCCGTACTCCCCGCGGCAACGGCACTAGCCGGCGTGACTGGTTCGGAGGGCGGCGGTGTCATCGGCATCCCGTTCGACATCGGCGCCGGCGGGAGCATCGTGCTGCATCTGGATACGTCTTCGTCGCCCGATCTCGTCCTGACCGGGCCGACCCGCACTCCCGTCACCGTAGTCGGGCCGGCCACCGGAAGCTATCCCGCCACCGGAGACGCGTCCGTGGTGCAAGGATACGTTACGCTGGACCGGATCGACATCCTCCCGGCCGACGGCTTCCGGATCGGCGATCTGGTCGTGGACGGAACTTCCCAGGGGGCGGTCGCGTCGTATGACTTCACCGGGTTCCCCCATACGTTCTCGGTCACGTTTACCGCAATCCCTGCGGAGACCACCACTGCGGCAACCTCTCCGACAACTGTACCGACCGCGGCGCCGACATCCCCGCCAACGACCACAGCGGCCGCAACCGCGATCACCACCGCGACTGCGGCTTCAGCGGCAACCACGTCCTCCATCACGGCCGGGACCACCCCGTGTTCCATCACGACGGTTGCCACCACGACGGTTGCCACCACGACTGCCGCGGGCGTCGCATCCCCCCGTCCGTCCACTGCCCCCGGCACAGCCGGGACCACCACGGCCGGCCCGGCCGCATCGCAACCGCTGTCCGGCGGAGAACGGGTCACCGCCTCGGCGCTTCCCGGACCCTCCCCCTCCGGCATACCCGGCTGGTTGATCGTCCTGCTGATCCTGATTCTGCTGCTTCTCCTTATCTCTCTTTTCTTCTTTGTATGGCATAAGCGCAAGAGAAAGAAAAAGGAGACCGCCGAAGCGGGGGATGCCGCTCAAGACGGCTAGGCAACTTCCGCCGGCAGGTTGTCCCGCGCAGGCGGGACAAAAAGGGGCCCCCGCCTCCGCATCCGTGCGTCGGCAGGGGTTTCCCACTTGACTTTATCGTATGAATACGGATCCGCATAAGACGTTATTGCCGGTTTGGGCAAAAGTCCGTGCGCAGGATCCGCAGGTCCGGATCAATGGCTCGGCGCCGTGGTGGGATCGGTGGTCGGGGGCGACGTCGGCGGGGTGGTCTCGACCGGCTGCGTCGGCGGGGGAAGGTTGCCCCTGCTCACGTAGAACTGCACGCCGGATCCAAGCCACAAGTACTCGTTGAACCGCGACGCCTCGACGATCATTCCCTTGGTCTCGTGCGAGTCGATGTAGGTTACGCTGTAGGAGAGCGAGCATCCCTTGGTGTTGAACGCGAAGAAGTACGCAGGGAGCTCGTTTTCCATCCGTCCCGCAAGCTGGCCGATATACGGACGTCCCTCGGAGTACACGACCGTCAGTTTCTTGTCGTCACCGTACAGGATCTCGCCCGCCGCGACCGATTGCGAGATCAGGCTGCCGTAAGGGACGTCGTTGCTGTACTGCGTCTTGACCGAGACCGTCAGACCCGGAGCGTACGTCGCCGCTTCCGTGGAGTTGGTCGCTGCAAAATCCGGGACCGTCTCCCCCTTGCCGATCGAGATTTGCAGGTGGATCTCGGCGTTGACCGCGACCGTACTCCCCGGCTCGACATCCTGCCCGAACACCGATCCGGCCGCGACCGTGTCGTGCCCCTCTTCCGTATAGAAAACGAGGACGGGATTGGACTGCAGCCAGGAATCGACCTGGGACTTGGTATAACCGGTGAAATCGGGCACGCTGATGTATTCCTGCACCGGTTCGGGACCGCGCGACATGTAGATGATGAGGTAGTCTCGGCGGGTGAAGTTCGTTTCATCGACCGACATGTCGGTGAATTCCATCCGGATGAACCCGTTCGCGGGCACCTGTTTGTCATAGGACTGGATCAGGTTGATGTTGGTGGCCTTGTTGTCCGTGATCCAGGCGCGCACCTCCGCGGTGGACATCGTTTCGAAGTCCGGCAGCACCAGCCGCTCGTCCGGATCGGGACCCTTGCTGACCGTCAGCGGCAGGACCGACCCTTTCTGGACGGTTTCTCCCGGTTCGACACCCTGGTCGATGACCGTTTCGGCGGAAGTATGCACGTTGAACGCGTATGTGATGTCCAGTTCGATCCGGTTCTTGAGCGCCCAGGTCCGGGCTTCGCTGACGTTTTTCCCTTCGAACGTGAGCATCTCGACGCTGTTGAAATACCGGTAGGCAAAAAAGCCGAGCACGCAGAGCGCAAGGACGGTCAGGCTCACCAGGACGTACCGGAGCACCTTGAGCCGGTTGTACGAGGTGTCGATGACGACGTCGTGCTCCACCCCGCGCACCCCTGCCCCCCGGCGGCGTCCGGGTTCCAGTCCCGCCGGGTCGATCCCCCCGGTCCGTCGGGGCTTGAAGGGCTCGAACCGGGCCGGCGCGGCGGGACCTGCGGCGGCGGTCGGCGGAGCCGACGCCGCTTCGGCATCCGCCGGTTCCACGGATGCCGAAGGATCCACAAATGCCGCAGGTTTCATGGAATACGCGGGCTCTTTCCGATCCTCAGGCTCTGTAGAATCCGCAGGTTTCACGGATTCCGCGGCGTCTTTTCCGTCCGCAGGCTCTTCCGGTTCCGCGGGGCGGTAGTTCTTGTTGCGGAACTGGTCCAGAAAGTCACTCATCCCCGTGCAGCACTCCTTTTCGCAGTTTCGCGACCTGATCCGACTGCTTGGCGATTTCCGATGAATGCGTGACGATGATCACGCACTTGTTGAACCGGTGCGCCAGTTCCTTGAAAATCCCGACGATCTCGTTCTCGGTCTCTTCGTCCAGGTTTCCGGTCGGCTCGTCCGCAAGGATGATGTCCACGTTGGTCGAGATCGACCGCGCGATCGCGACGCGCTGCTGTTCGCCGCCGGACAGCCGGTTCACGGTCCGGTCCGCCTTGACCCGGTCGATGCCGACAAAGTCGAGCAGGTTGTAGGCGATCTCCTTCTGTTCGCTGGGGACCTTGTTTCCTGTGATGCTCATGGCCACGAGGATGTTCTCCACCGCGGTCATGAACGGCACGAGGTTGAAACTCTGGAACACGAATCCGACTTTGTTCCGGCGGTACTCGTCATATCCGATTTTCCGGATGTCCTCGTCCTC
>JAGOFF010000145.1 GCA_017997315.1 Clostridia bacterium | reverse complement strand
GGTTGTGATGCGGTATCTCGACGCGCTGCAGCGCAACGACCTGGATACCGCCAACGCGTGTCTTTCCGGCGGTGCCCAGAACAACTACGCCATGGCGAAACCGTGCGGTACGGAGCTGGATGCGATCTATGCCAGACTGATGGGCAAACTGTCCTATCGGATCGACACCCCGGAAATGCTGATAACGTCGGGGACGGCTTTCCGTGCCGCTGAACCCGCGGATGACGGTACGGAAAAGAGCGTCCTGGTTACGATCACATCCACGAACGTTCCCGTTCTTTTTGATAGCGCAATCACCGAACTGTCCGGCGAGTACGCCGAGTCCATCGCCCACGCCGCCCCGATTCCCAAGGATCAGCTGGAATCCGAGCTGTATCTCCGCCTGGCCCGTTCCCTGGATGACGCTTCGGCGCCGTCGTTGACGGGCACGCTTCGGATCCGGGTCGTTCGGGCCGGCGGG
The DNA here is from genome assembly GCA_017997315.1 of Clostridia bacterium. Taxonomy (GTDB): domain Bacteria; phylum Bacillota; class Clostridia; order Saccharofermentanales; family UBA5734; genus JAAYKS01. The sequence goes on along the minus strand of JAGOFF010000145.1, from coordinate 5,457 downwards.
GCCTGGCGGATCGATGCGGACAGTGAGTTGTACAATGCGGTGACAGGGAATTTTTACCAGATCGTAAGTCAGGTGCCAGACTGGGAAAACACCGACTGACAGCGTGCCCGGGTTGTATTGACAGTGCGGAGTGTATCCATTACAATTCGCCTTGTCAAAGACGCCCGATCCCGTGCGCGGAGACAAAAACTGAATACGGTCCTGACTAGAGGTGGAGGGAAGCATCCCGACGAAACCCGGCAACCCGCAAAGCAGATTGCAATGCATCGTTTGTCAATTGCTAAAAAGTTGAGAGGCTTTTTTTCAATTGCCATCGCGCCTGGTCGCTTTGCCGGACTTACGGGGGCATCCCCGCCCGGTGGAGAAGTAGAACGAACGCGCTCCGGCAATGCCGGAGCGTTTTTTATGGGCATGATCTGCCGGGAAAGGACGGGATACCCAAGTTGAACGACAAAATCCGCCTGTACGGATTTAACAACCTGACCAAGACGCTGTCTTTCAACATCTACGACGTCTGTTATGCCAAGTCGGAGAAGGAAAAGAACGCGTATATCGCGTATATCGACGAGCAGTACAACTCGGACCGCCTGACGCGGATCCTGTGCGACGTCACCGAGATCATCGGAGCGAATGTGCTCAATATCTCCAAGCAGGATTATGATCCGCGCGGCGCAAGCGTGAACATCCTGGTGACCGAAGAAGCCATCTCGGCCGACCAGATCGATCCCTCCTGCAACCGCGGTGAACCGGTCGGACTGAACGCAGGGACCGGCTGCGGTACCGCGGGGGAATCGGGTGCGATCATCGGACACCTCGACAAAAGCCACCTGACCGTCCACACGTATCCGGAATTCCACCCCCAGCTCGATATTTCGACGTTCCGCGTCGACATCGACGTCGCGACCTGCGGCAAGGTCTCCCCGTTGTCCGCGCTGAACCACATGATCGCCTCGTTCGACTCGGACATCATCACGCTGGACTACCGCGTTCGCGGCTTCACCCGGGATCTGCAGGGGAACAAGTACTACATCGACCACGACATCACATCCATCCAGAATTTCATCGACAAGCAGACCCTGCGCCGATATGACGCGATCGACATGAACATCTACCAGTCCAACATTTTCCATACGAAGATGATGGTCAACGAGATCAACCTGGCGCATTACCTGTTCAATGTCGATCCGTCCGAACTTCCGCCGTCCGAAAGGATCTCGATCCGCGACCGCATCAGCCGCGAGATGCTGGAGATCTTCTACGGTACCAACGTATATGGAAACGAGAGTCAGCGATGAGGGAACGCGAACCGTTGGATCAGCGCATCGCGCCCATCCATGAAATGCTGCTGCACCACCGGCGGTCGAGAATCGTGCCGTTCGACGTGCCCGGTCACAAGCAGGGGCGTGGCAACCCGGCGCTTCGTGCGTTTCTGGGCGACGCGTGCCTGTCGGTCGACGTGAATTCCAGCAAGCCGCTGGACAATCTCGCGCATCCGACGGGAGCGATCCGGCTGGCGGAGGAGCTCGCCGCCGAAGCGTTCGGCGCGGACCATGCCTTTTTCATGGTCAACGGAACCACATCGGCGGTCCAGGCCATGATCATGGACACGATCCATGAGGGAGACACCCTGATCCTGCCGCGAAATGTCCACAAGTCCAGCCTGAACTCCCTGGTGCTCACCGGCGGGATCCCGGCCTATGTCAATCCCGGCATCCATCCGCATCTGGGCATCCCGCTCGGCATGGCGCTGGAGGATGTGGTCCGCGCGATGGACGAGCACCCCGAGGCCAAAGCGGTCCTCGTCAACAATCCGACCTACTACGGAGTGTGTCCGGCGCTGCAGGAGATCATCCGCATCGCCCACGAGCGCGGCATGCGTGTGCTCGCGGACGAGGCGCACGGCACGCATCTGTATTTCGGACCCGACCTGCCGCCCGCCGCGATCCGATGCGGCGCCGATCTGGCGGCGGTCAGCGTGCACAAGACGGGAGGATCCCTGACCCAGAGCTCGATGCTCCTCGCACGTGGCGACAAGGTCAACCCCGACCATCTGCGCACCACCATCAACCTGATCCAGACCACCAGCGCATCCTATCTGCTGATGGCCTCTCTGGATCTCGCCCGGCGCACACTGGCGACGGAGGGACGTGAGATCTTCGGCCGGGTGCTCGAACTCGCCCGGTACGCACGTGCTGAAGTCAATGCGATCGGGGGGTACCACGCGTTCGCACGCGACATCGTGAACGGGAACGGGTGCTATGCGTTCGACGAGACCAAACTGTCCATCCATACCCTGGATATCGGGCTTGCGGGAATCGAGGTCCATGACATTCTCCGCGAGGAGTACGGGATCCAGATCGAGTTCGGCGATCTCGGGAACATCCTGGCGATCCTGTCGATGGGCGACAACGAGTATGCGATCGAGCGGCTCGCTTCGTCGCTGGCCGAAATCCGGCGGCGTTTTGCCAAGGACAAAGCCGGAATGCTGGAGACCGAATACATCGCGCCGGATGTCGTCGCGACCCCGAAACAGGCATATTACGCAGAGTCCCGTGCGATCGGCATCCATCAGAGTCCGGGATGCATATCGAGTGAATTCGTCATGTGCTACCCGCCCGGCATCCCGATCATCGCTCCGGGAGAACGCATCACGCAGGAACTAGTGGACCATGTCCTGTACTCCAAGGCGAAAGGCTGCCTGGTGACCGGCGCGGAAGACCTGACCCTGGGTACCATCCGCGTCATGGCTTGAGAGGGAATCCGATGGAACTCTGGTATACCGAAGAACATACTCCCGGCGTCCGGTTCTCGATCAAGGTCGACAAGCAGCTGTACAACGCCTGCAGCCGTTTCCAGCAGATCGACGTGTTCCATTGCGCGGAGTTCGGCACCTTCCTGACCCTGGACGGCCAGATGATGCTGACGCAGAAAGACGAGTTCATCTACCACGACATGATCGTGCACGTTCCGATGGCGACCCGTCCGGACGCGAAGAATGTTCTGGTCATCGGTGCCGGGGATGGAGGGACGGTCCGGGAGCTGACGCGGTATCGCGGGATCGAGCGCATCGATGTCGTCGAGATCGACCGGATGGTCGTGGAAGCCTGCCGCGAGTACCTGCCCCAGACCGCCGGATCTTTCGACGATCCGCGCGTCCGGCTCATCTACGAGGACGGACTGCGGTTTGTCCGTACCCGGAACGACATCTACGATCTGGTGATCGTGGATTCCACTGATCCGTTCGGTCCCGGGGAAGGGTTGTTCACCAAGGAATTCTACGGGAACTGCTACCGGATCCTCGGGGAGGACGGGATCCTCGTCAACCAGCATGAGTCCCCTTACTACGAGCAGTACGCCGAAGCCATGAAACGCGCCCATCGCATGATCCTGGGGCAGTTCCCGATCTGCCGGGTCTACCAGGCGCACATCCCGACGTATCCGTCCGGGCACTGGCTGTTCGGTTTCGCGTCCAAGCGGCTGGATCCGGTCGCGGATCTGGACGCCGCGCGATGGAACGCACTCGGAATCCAGACCCGGTACTACAACACGGATCTGCATGTCGGGGCGTTCGCGCTCCCGAACTACGTCAAGGAGATGCTGGATCATGCCGACGACTAGTCCAGCGCCTACGATCCTCGGGATCATCGAGCCTTATGAGACCGCCAAAGTGGTATTGTTTGGCGCACCCTATGACGGGACGACGTCCTATCGTCCGGGCACCCGATTCGGCCCTGGGGCGATCCGTCGCGAGTCATTCGGGCTGGAGTCCTACAGTCCCTATCAGAATGCCGACCTCCAGGATCGGCCGGTCCACGACCTGGGCGACCTCGATCTCCCGTTCGGCGGCCCGGAGGCCCCTTTGGCGATGGTCAAGGATACCGTGAAGGGCATTCTGGCGGACGGCAAGATCCCGGTTCTGCTCGGCGGCGAGCACCTGGTCACGCTGGGTGCCGTGGAAGCCGCGTTTGCCCGGTATCCGGACCTGTGCGTCCTGCACTTCGACGCGCACACCGACCTGCGGGACGAGTACATCGGCCAAACGCTGTCCCACGCATCGGTCATGCGCCGATGCCTCGACCGTCTCGGACCCGGACGGATCTGGCAGCTCGGTATACGGTCGGGATTGCGCGCGGAATTCGAACTCGGGAGTACCGGCGCGGTCTGGCAGGACGCGTTCGACCTCTCCCGTCTGCAGGAAGCGCTGGAACAGATCGGCACCCGTCCGGTCTACCTGACCATCGACCTCGACGTGCTTGACCCGTCCGTGTTTCCGGGCACGGGGACTCCCGAACCCGGCGGTGTGGGTTTCATGGATATGGTCTGTGCGATCCTGGATTTGTCCGGTGTACGGATCGTCGGAGCCGATCTCGTGGAGTTGTCGCCCCCATACGATCCGTCCGGCATCTCGGTCATGGCTGCCGGGAAACTCCTGCGGGAACTGCTTCTGGTTCTCCTGGACGGGGCGGCCTGCGAGAAGCGGGCGTAACCCGCGATACTTGATTTTCATGGGCTTCCACGTCATAATGAGGATCGGAAACGAAGCAATCCGGCTCGTTTCCGACCGGTTCCTTGACAACCGAATAGGGGGGCGCACTGGTTTCGACGGGGTCGTTGAAGCTGGGAAAGCGGGTGGAGGATCCTCGTTGGCCTCCTAAAAAAACGGGGAAAAACACAACTGCCAACAAAACGGCACTCGTAGCAGCTTAATCGCTTCTACCGTCAGGCCATCCGATCTGCTGGATGGATCCCTGGCGTCAGATAGCAGACCTTACAAGCCGGCAGGTTAAACTTGGGAACGTTGCGGCATAAGCTTTGCCGTCGCACCGTATTTATGAAGCTACCGGACCGGACAGCCTGTCCCTGGGCAGTCCGGAAGGGGAATACTCAATCAGGGACTGCACCCGGAGATGGTTCCAGCGGATAGGGTTTCGGACAGGAGTTCGATTCTCCTCGCCTCCACCAAAGAAAAAGACGGCTTTGCCGTCTTTTTCTTTGGTGGAGGCACGCCTCACACCGAGGTGAGATACCGATACGAAGCCGTCTTTTTCTTTGGTGGAGGCACGCCTCACACCGAGGTGAGATACCGATACGAAGCCGTCTTTTTCTTTGGTGGAGACACGCCTCACACCGAGGTGAGATACCGATACGAAGCCGCGGTGCCTATATCTTTATTCTCCGTTTGCACGAGATTCAAAGCAGGGATTGCCTGTATGGACAGGAGGCATATAAATGAGGTATTACAAAAAAATTATCGGAGAGCGCTTGTATCTTTCGCCTGTTAATCCCGATGAAGTTGATACATATTTAAAATGGATGAATGAGGATATACCGCTCGCGGTAAATTTTGGTCAATATCCTCTGATGGTTGGGACTTCGTTAAAATATCGGACAATCTGGTAGGGTACAATGAGCAGCAAAGGAGCATGCCAGAATGTCGAAGAATCAACGGAAGTACGA
>JAGOFF010000144.1 GCA_017997315.1 Clostridia bacterium | reverse complement strand
CTACCGGCCCGGGGTCGTCGGCGCCGGACAACCCGGGGAAAAGCCGTACACATATCGTCTCGCGGGTACCACCTGCCTGGCGGGGGATGTGATCGGGGACTACTCGTTCGATGCGCCGCTCCGGGCGGGCGACCGGGTGGTGTTTGAGGACATGGCGCACTACACGATGGTCAAGAACAACCTGTTCAACGGGGTCCGCCTGCCTTCGATCGCCTTGTACACCGAGTCGGACGGGCTGCGCGTCCTCCGGTCGTTCGGATACGATGAATACCGGAACCGGCTGTCCTGAAGACCTGTACGATCGGATGATCCCAAATCTCCGGACCGCTGCTCATTCGATTCTCATGCCCGAAACAGCAAAGATGCCGACGTGCGCATCTCCCAGATACTCACTTCCCGTACAGGTAAACTCAACGCGGATGACCGTCTTGAGCTGATCCTCCGGAGGGATGGGGATCTCGTATTCGTACAGGTTGCGGATGCATCATCGATCAGCACTTCCGACCACTTGCTGTCGGCATCCTTATATTCCAACTTATTTCAAGGGTGTGCTGCCGTCTGTATACGCATCCCAGGATATCGTGATGCAGCAGTCACCCGCCTCAGCTGCAAGACCTGTCGGTGCAGCAAGGGTTCCATCGGCGGATGCTCCTGCAAGGATTGTGATGCGCAGAATAAGCAATATTACAACTGAGAAAATAATTGCAAATAACAGAGCCCGATGGCACTTTACCCAGGTTCTCATGTCTTGTACCTCTTCTGAGAACGCCAATCAAGGAAAGGCTGGCGAATGGCTCTTTTATGATATGTTTATTGTTTCTTGCTGATATTTAGTGTCTGCCTCTGCTCATACGTTCAATTCAATCCTAACAGCGCGGCCAGATATTCAGAAGTGCAATGAAATCCTCATAAAATAAGCAACTCTGTTAATAATTGTATCACGGTTCTTGCTGCAACCAAATAAAACGCGGGAGCTCTCGGTAATCGAGGATTTTGAAAAGATCGGGAGGAATTACAGCTGTCTGACAGCAACGGAGGTCCCGCTGGTTCTATATGCAGGCGTTACGACTCCAATATCCGTCTCATTTCGAATAGATTTACCGCTCCCTTTGTACACGTCAGCCACGCCCGTTGCGTCATTCTTCTGTTTCACGCTGAATTTTTCCTGGCTGTGACATTCTCACAAGCGGGCGGAAACCAAAATCATTACAATAATAAGGAATGGAGGTGGTCTCATGTCGGATCCGAACTGGAAAGAACGGTTGATCGGATACCTGGAGAACGAAGACCGCGAACACGCTCACCAAGCGGCACTGGACGCGCTCGAGACCGGAAAGACCGATATTCGTACCCTCTATGAAGACATCCTGGCCCCGGCACTCAACCGGATTTCCGGAGACGAGGACCGCGAGGCCGAAACCATCTGGCGGGAACATGTGATGACCGGCATCGTCCGGGGCATCGTCGAGTCAGCCTTCCCCTATGTCATGAGGGAACGCGACGCCCGCGGACTTGCGTCCGACGAGAAGGTTCTGGTGTTCTGCCCGGTCGGGGAGGACCACGAGCTCGGCGCGCGCATGGCGGCGGACTACTTCCTTATCTGGGGCTATCAGGCGGTATTCATCGGGGCGAACACCCCGGAGAAGACCCTGCTGGACGCGATCGCGCGTACATCCCCCGCGTACGTCTGCGTCAGCGTTTCCAACGATTTCAACCTCTTCGCCGCCCGGCGGCAGGTTACCGATCTGCGGTCGCGTTTCGGGGATGCGCTGCACATCCTCGCCGGGGGCCGGGCCATCGCCCGGAATCCGCATGCCTGGTCCGAGCTCGGTGCAGACCGGCCGCTCCAAACATTCGAAGATATCGGACGGCTGCGCACCGGCGAAGCGCCGTCCGCCGATGCCGCGGACGGGCGGGAGGTGCAGGCATGAGGCTGGCGTGGAGCATCGCTTTCCGTTTTCTCCGCTCCGGGCGGGGCCAGACCATCCTGATCGCGCTCGGGATTGCAATCGGGGTTTCCGCGCAGGTGTTCATCGGATCCCTGATCAGCGGTCTGCAGGACTCGCTGGTGGACCGTACGATCGGGAGCGCCGCGCATGTGACGGTCCTTCCCGGGGGGCGGGCGAAGTCGTTCCCCGAAAACACCGCGTACCTGGGCATGCTCCGGTCGGACGGGGACCTGACCGCAGTGTCCGCGACGTTCGACGCGTCCGGATTCATCCGGGATGGTGAGGACACCTTCCCGGTTCTTGTCCGGGGGGTCTCGCCCGCGGACGCGGACCGGATCTACAAATTCTCCTCCCGACTGACGGCGGGATCTCTGCCCAACGAACCCGGCGAAGCGCTGCTCGGATCGGCGCTCGCGGCGTCCCTCGGCGTCCGTGCGGGCGATACCGTCCCGGTCTCCAACCCGCTGGGAACATCCGCGACATGGGAGATTACGGGGATCTTTGATCTCCAGGTCGCCGGGATCAACGAGACCTGGGTGGTCGCGCCGATCGACGACGTGCGCGCGTTGTTCGATCCGGCGTCCTCCATGAAACGGTTGACGTCGATCGAGACCCAGATCGGAACGGTGTTCGACTCCGATCTCGTCGCGGAGCGGCTGCGCGCAAAACTCCCGTCCGAACTTGCAGTGACGGACTGGAAAGCCGAGAACGAGTCGCTGCTCAGCGGTCTGGCCGGACAATCGGCTTCAAGCTACATGATCCAGGTTTTCGTGGTGCTGGCGGTCGCGCTCGGGATCGGTTCGGTCCTGGCGGTATCGGCGGTACAGAAGTCCCGCCAGCTCGGCATCCTCAAGGCCATGGGCGTCCAGGACCGGGACGCGAGCCGGATCTTCCTGTACCAGGGGATCCTCCTCGGTCTGATCGGGGCCGCGGCCGGAACCGCGCTCGGCATCGGGTTCACTTACGCGTTCTCCACGTTTGTGCAGAATCCGGACGGAACCCCGCTGGTTCCGTTCCAACTGGACTACGTCTTCATCGGAATCTCCGTGCTGACCGCGCTGGTCGCCGCGACCGTCGCGGCACTGGTGCCCGCCCGGGCCACGTCCCGGCTCAATCCGATCGAGGTGATCCGCAATGGCTGAGATCCTGCAGCTTCAGAACATCGAGAAGAGTTACGGCGACAAGATCCGCACCCAGGTGCTCTTCGGCATCTCGCTCGCGTTTGAATCCGGCTCGTTCAACTCGATCATCGGGGAATCGGGCAGCGGCAAATCCACTCTCATGAACATCATGGGCACGCTGGACCAGCCGACCTCCGGCACGGTGATCATCGACGGGATCGAGACCACGCGGATGAAACGGCGTGAACTCGCTGTGCTGCGCAACCGGACGATCGGCTTCGTGTTCCAGTTCCACTATCTCCTCCCGGAATTCACGATCCGGGAAAACGTGCTGATGCCTTACCGGATCGCCAACGGCACGGTCACCCCCGAAGCCTGTGCACACGCGGACGAACTGCTGGACACCATGGGGCTCTCCCGGGTCGCGGACAACAAGGCGACCGCGGTGTCGGGCGGGCAGCAGCAGCGGGCCGCGATCGCACGTGCGCTCATCAACCGGCCGCGTATCCTGCTTGCGGACGAGCCGACCGGCAACCTGGACTCCGGGACGACGGAAACCGTGTACAGACTGCTGCGCGAGATCAACCGCGCAACGGGAACCACCCTGATCGTCATCACACACGACAAGCGCGTCGCCGAGAAAGCCGACCGGATCCTCGAGATCAAGGACGGCCGGATCGAGATGGACATCCGGAAATAGCGTCCTGCCGCTCCTTTGCCGCACACGGCCGTCCGGTCCCCCATGGGTCCGGGCGGCTGTTACTTTTTCAGACATCCCGCGCTACACTGGAAGAAAAATGTCAGGAGGTCCGTCATGCGTGTTCTCGGCATATCCGGTACCCCTCGGCCCGGCGGCAACTCGGAGATCCTTCTTGATGCCGCACTCGAACCCTTCCGGGACGCAGGGTGGTCGATCGACCGCATCCTGCTTTCCCGGACGCTGATTCAGCCCTGCACCGGATGCGACGCCTGCCGGAACGGCGGCGGGTGTCGGATCGACGATGACGGGATGCAGGCCGTATACGAGGCGATGCGGGAGTGCGACGCGATCCTGGTCGCTTCGCCCGCATACTATCGCAATGTCCCGGCCCAGCTCAAGGCGCTGTTTGACCGATGCTACGCGGATCGGGACCGTCATCCGCTGCGGGGCAAGCCCGGCGGGGCGATCGCGGTCGGCCGGGGCACCGGCGGCGGCCAGGCGATCGTGCTGACCGTTCTCTACAACTTCCTGCTGTCCATGGGCGCGGTCTGCGTCCCGGGAGAGCTGAACGGGGTGACCGCGGTGGCGGACCGTCCCGGTGAGGTGGCGGACCAGCCGGTCCGTCTGGAGCAGGCCCGCATCCTGGGCCGCAATGTACTGGCGTTTGCCGGAAAGGGGAAGACATGAAGACCGTTACGCGATCCCGACGCATCCTCTGGTTCCTCCTAGCCTCCCTCCTTGTGCTGTTCTTGACCTCCGGGTGTATCCCGGGCGACGGCAAAGCCACCGCCGACCACACCGCGGGTTTCTTCTGGGGAATCTGGCACGGCTGGATCGCACCGATCTCGCTGATCGTCGGACTTTTCAAACACAACATCCGGATCTATGAGACGTTCAATTCCGGATGGTGGTACGATCTCGGCTTCTTCCTGGCGGTGGTCGGCGGCTTCGGCGGGCTCTCGGCCGTCCGCCGCAGATCGTCTCCACGCAAGCATCGCGACGACAAAGACTAGACTTCCATTCAACATGATAGAGGAGACCTCCCGTTCCCCTGGAGGGATCGGGAGGTCTCTATTTCTGCATCAGGAGTTTCTATTCGGGACGGTCGTCAGCCTTCATGCCGAGCGGACTGGCGCTTCCAGAGCAGGATGCCTGCGACCAGCAGGATTCCGATTCCGGCGAACGCCTGCCAGGGCAGGTTCTCCCCGGTGTTCGCGAGCGGAACCTCTTCCGTGGGCAGCGTGACGGTCGCAACCGTGACCACCGTAGTCGGATCGGCGTTGCGGGTGGTCGATCCGGTGCTCACCAGCGGGATGGAGGGTTCGGTAAGTACGATCGTCGGTGTGGTAGCGGTCGTCGCCGTGGTAGCGGTCGTCGCCGTGGTCGCGGTCGTCGCCGTGGTGGCGGTCGTCGCCGTGGTGGCGGTCGTCGCCGTGGTCGCGGTCGTCGCCGTGGTGGCGGTCGTCGTGGTCGTCGGGGTGGGCGTCGTCACGCCAAAGATCCCGATGTGGCTGAAGCTGTTGCCGTTTCCGGAAGCCGGCATGCCGACGATCCGGTCACCGGGATTCAGCGTGATGTTCACAATGAACTTCCACGAGGAGTTGCTCTGCTTGGAATGGAGGTACGAGACCGTGAAGCTGGTCCCGGCATCCAGCGCCAACCGGATATCCACGGTTGCGCGGGCGCCGCCTGCAGCGGGGTGCATCGTGATATCAAAGAGGTCGGCGGTTCCTTCGGCATAAAAAAACGATCCGGAAGAAAACTCATATTTCGCGTACGGCTTTCCGAACGGATCGCCTGCATTGCTTGCAGTCTCGTCCGGAACGGCGTCCGCTGGAAACGCGTAGGTCAGAAATCCGTCGGCGTCGGGACCGGACGGGATCAGGGACAACGCGGAGATCGCAACGGTGGCGGAGGCGATCAGGAGCAGGAGGACCACGGCGGTCGATGTCCACTTCAGCTGGTTCTTGTTTTTCATGTCGACACCCCTCTCGATGAATAGTGGTCGATTTGGTGTGACATGAGTATATCGGAGGTTAAGGACGATTTAAATCCCGATTAACTCGGTTTCAGCGCTTAACATCTGACAGAAGCGCAGAAAGTCCGCTTGTTTAGTGGGCATGTTCTTGTGTAAACGCACAACACGGAATCATCCGTTACAATTCTTCGCTTTGCACGAG
>JAGOFF010000004.1 GCA_017997315.1 Clostridia bacterium | reverse complement strand
TCTGATCCTCCAGCAGTACGGGACAGCCCGATACGTTCGACAGGATCTCCTTGACCGGCTGTCCGTCATCCGGATCACCGGGCGCCCCGCACGATACGACATAGGCCTCCATCGTCCGGTTCCCCGGACCGAACGGGACCGTAACGAGGCATCCCGTACGGAGTTGCGGCTGCAGTGCCTCGGGCACGGCATAGGTATACAGCCGGTCGAACGACCGGAGACTGTCGCGCAGCACGCATTGTACCCGCATCGGAACTCCCTCCTAGCCCAGGCTGAACAGATCAAGCTGCGAATGGACCGGTATGCCTTCGAGGCACCCGGCCGCCTCAAGGGCCGACAGGATCGCGGAACTCAAACCGGCGCGCATGGACAGGTCCTCACGGGATTTGAACGGATTCGCCGAACGGGATTCGACAATGCGCGCGGCCGTGACGGCACTGATGCCCGGCACCGCATTGAGCGGCGGACGGATCCGTTTCTCCCCGGACACTTCGAAACGGCTGGCATCCGATCGGTACAGGTCTACCGGATCGAACAGGATCCCGCGCAGGTGCATTTCCTCGATCAGTTCCAGAATATAGTATTTCCGCTCTTCGAGCGCGGTGGCGCCGGTCCCGTCCGTTGCGCTCCTCCTGGCGGCGATATCCAGCCGGCGCGTCCGGACATTCTCCTGCCCGCCACACATCTCCATGCAGTCGAACTCATCCGCGCGGACGGTAAAGAAAGCACAGTAATATTCCGTCGGGCGGTATACCTTGAACCATGCCAGCCGGAGCGCCGTGACGGCATAGGCGACCGCGTGCGCCTTGGGGAAAAGATACTTGATCTTTTTGCAGGATTCGATGTACCAGTCCGGAACGTCGTGCCCGCGCATTTCGGACTCATGCTCCGCGGAGAGACCCCTGCCCTTCCGGACTTTCTCCATGATGTCGAACGACATCTTCGCGGACAGCCCGAAGTGGATCAAAGCGGTCATGATGCTGTCGCGGCACCCGATCACCTGCGTGATGTCGCAGACGCCCTGCCGGATGAGGTCCTGCGCGTTTCCGACCCACACATCGGTTCCGTGGGACAGGCCCATCAGCTGAACCAGGTCGTAGAACCGGTGCGGCTGGATATCGCGGATCATGCCGCGTGCCATGAACGTGCCCATCTCCGGTATGCTCAGTGTTCCGATCGGGATGTCCCAGGTGCCGTCGGGGATGCCGAGCGCTTCCGTGGAGTTGAACAGACTCATGACCCCCGGATCCATGAAAGGGACCGACAGCACCTCCACCCCGGTCGCTTCCTCCAGAAAGCGCATCATGGTCGGATCGTCCTTGCCCAGCACGTCCAACTTGAGAATCGTGTCGTGCATGCTGGTGAAATCGAAGTGCGTTGTGATGATCCCGTTCGCGGACTTGTCGGCGGGATGGTGGATCGGAGTGAAGTCGTAGATTTCACGGTCGCGCGGCAGCACGACGACCGCTCCGGGGTGCTGGCCGGTTGTTTGGCGCACCCCCTGAAGACAGGAAGCCAGCCGCCGTTTTTCAGCTTCCGTGGCATATCCGCCGGTCTTCTCAAAAAAACCGCGGACCATCGCCATGGTGTTCTTCTCCGCATAGGTGCTTATGGTCCCTGCCTTGAAGGTGAATTCCTTGCCGAACATATCCTCGATGACACGCTGCGCACGTCCCTGATATTCACCGGAAAAGTTCAGGTCGATATCCGGCGTCTTGTCTCCATTGAAACCGAGAAAAGTCTCGAAAGGAATGTCCTGGCCCTCTTTTCCCAGCGACGTTCCGCATTCCGGACACACCTTGTCCGGCAGGTCGTACCCGGATCCGTACGAACCGTCGGCGACAAACTCGATATGCCGGCAGGAGGGGCAGAGGTAATGGGGCGCCAGCGGGTTCACCTCGGTGATTCCGCACAGGGTGGCGAGCAACGAGGATCCGACGGATCCGCGTGATCCGACCAGGTATCCGTCGGCGTTGGATTGACGGACCAGACGCAGCGCGATGTAGTACATGGTCGCGAATCCGTTGTCGATGACGGAGCGCAGTTCGCGCTCGATCCGCTCCCGTACGGTGTCCGGCAGTTCACCGTCCTTCCGGTAGAGCCGGTCCGCCGCCTCCCGGGCGATCCGTTCGACATCCTGCGCTGCGTTCTCGATGACCGGAGGGAAAAAGCCGTCGGGAAACGGCAGCATGTCCGGCTGGACTTTGTCCGCGATCCGGACCGGGTTGTCGATGACCACTTCCTTCGCGCGCTCTCCCAGATACCCGAACTCGGCAAGCATCTCGCCGGTCGTACGGAGATACAGGTCGGGCTGACGCTCGAAGTCGTCATACATGTCGGCGATCAGGATCTGTCGGAGCACTCCGTCCCGCTTCTCCAGGAAATGGGCGTCACACGTTGCGCACACCGGCCGGCCGGCGGCGTCCCCCAGCTGCAGGACCAGGCGGTTCAACGCGATCAGATCATCGTCGTCCACCGCCGTCCCGTTGGCGGATGCGATCATGAACCGGTTGTTGCAGATCGGCTGGATCTCAAGGTAATCGTAGAAACGGGCGATACTCTTCATCCTCCAGGAAGACATCGCAGCTGAAGCCCGTTCGAAAGAGCGGTTTTCCGACCGGTACGTTTCTACGACCGCCCGGAACACCTCACCCGCTTCACACGCCGCGCCGACGATCAGACCGGCCCGGAAATACTCGAGCACGCTGCGCGGCACCCGGGGAGTCTTGTTGTAAAAATAGTGCAGATGGGAATCCGACACGATCCTGTACAGGTGGTACAGGCCCACCTCGTCGGCGGCAAGAAGAACGCAGTGGTATACGGGGGTCTTGGCCGTCCGCAGCCGTTCGTATCCCGTATTTCCCGCCTGAAGATTGAGTTCGCGCAGGGACGCGGCGCCCTGCCTCTGGAGGAAGCGGTCCAGCAGACGCCCGCAGACCAGCGCATCGTCGCCCGCCCTGTGACGGCTGTCCTGTCCGATCTCAAAACGCGTGGCCACGTCGTCAAGCCTGTGTTTCCGTTCATCCGGAAAGAACCGCCGCGAGAGACGCAGCGTATCCGCGACTACCGGATTGAACTTGATGCGGGGAGCGTTGGCGACCGGGGTCCGGAAGCCGGCGTAACGGATGAACGCCAGGTCAAAAAACGCATTGTGCGCGCAGACCGGCAGATCTCCCGTGAACTCCTTCAGCCGCTGTACCGCCTCGAAGGCGTCCGGCGCTCCCTGGAGCATGTCATCGGTGATTCCGGTCAGGCGGATGCTCTCCGGAGGCACCGGCATACCCGGATCGACGAAGGTGACAAACCGGTCTTCGGGCGCAAATCGTCCGTCCTCCCCGCGACGGAACCGGACCGCGGCGATCTCGATGAGCCGGTCCCGGGACGGGTCAAGCCCTGTGGTTTCGACGTCGATGGCCACATACCCGTTCGCCAGATCGTCCGCATCGGCTCCCTCCCCGTCCGGATCGTTCTGCGGGAGCCCGAACGCCACCGTGTCCCCGTCGTCCACTAGATAGCATTCCACCCCGTAGATGACCTTGGTTCCGGCCGCTCCGGCCTTTTGAAGCGCTGCACGCGCATCGGGAAACGCCTGAACGACGCCATGGTCCGTGATGGCGATCGCGGGCAGCCCCCAGCGCACGGCCGTCGACACGATCTCTTTGACATCGGCGACAGCGTCACGGGCACTCATTTTGGTATGGCAATGCAGTTCGACGCGCCGCTCCGGTCCGTCGTCCGCCCGGGGAGCCGGCGCATCGGCGCGGCAGATCCCAAGCACATCCGCATCGAGATCGTTTGAATACTTGCCGTCGAATCCGATCTTCGCCTGGACCTTGACATGCTTGCCTTGTGTCAAGCCTGGTTCGGCATTTTCATAATCTTCCGGTTTCAGGAAAGCATGGCACGAAATCGTGCCGGTTCCGTCGAACACGCTGAACCGAAGCAGGACGCGGGTGTTTCCGCTGACCAGCCTTTTATCTCCCGTTTCCACAATCCGTCCGGAAAATCCCGCGATGCCGGACTGCACATTGAGTTCTCCGATCGGAACCGGCTCCAACTGGCTGTCGTACCGGCCGAACAACAAGCCGTCTTCCGCCTTGGCCAGCTTCTTCCGGTACCGGTAGCGTGCATTTTCCAGCAGAGCGTCCGGTGCACGGCCCGTTGTCCCGGGATCCGACGAACGCTCCCGCGCCTCTTCCCTGGGTTTCGGAGCCGAAACCGCCGGGACGGGTTCAGGATTGAGTACGGCTTCCTCCTGATCCATGGCCATCGAGCGCAGATCCACTTCCGATTCAGCGACGCGGAACGGGATGCGGATACCCGTTCCGCGTTCCATGATCTCCTCGAGTATCGTCAGCGCACGTTCATCCACTTGGGATGCACAGCCCTTGGGCAGCAGGATGCGCACATGGTCGCGATCGGGTTCGGTCGGCGATCCGCTGAGCATGTAGTACAGGAATGGATCGGTGCGTCGCAGATGCCGGAGCACCCACGGAAGAAATCCCCCCGCCGTGTCCGACCGGAGATCGTGGTTCCCGCCTGACGCCCGCTGGATCACCAGCGCTTCCTGCACGTCGAAATGACGTTCGAGCAGTTCCTCGAGTTCCACCAGAAGATCCGGCGGGAGCAGCCGCTCGGTCAGGAGCACCGCTTCGACGACTCCGCCCTGCGATACGCGCAGTTCGGATACGAAACATGAGAAACCCGGGTCGGGGACCGAACCGGGCCTGATCCGACGCATATACTCCCGCAGGCTGACCATCATGAGCCGGACTCCCCAAGACGCTCGATCTCACGGAACAGCTCGTCCACCGCGTCCTTCTCGCTCACTTTCCGCAGGATCCGGCCTTTGGAGAAGAGCAGGAATTCACCCTTCCCGCCGGCGATTCCGATATCGGCTTCCCGTGCCTCGCCAGGTCCGTTGACCGCGCACCCCATGACCGCGACACGGATGTTCCGGTTGGTCGCGCGAAGGCGCTGCTCCACCTGCGACGCCGTCCCGATCAGATCCACCTGCGTCCGCCCGCATGTCGGGCAGGAAATCATCTCGGGGCCGTGCACCCGCAAGCGCAGCGCCTTCAGGATGGCATACGCCGCACGCACCTCTTCATCCGGCATGCCGGTCAGGGAGACGCGTATGGTGTCGCCGATGCCCTCGGCCAGCAGCGTCCCGATCCCGACCGCCGAGCGGATGGATCCTTCGTACGGCGTACCTGCCTCCGTGACGCCGAGGTGGAGCGGATAGGCGATTCGGCCGGCCAGCAGCCGATAGCTTTCAATCATCAGCAAAGGATCGGACGCCTTGAGCGAAACGACAATATCCTCGAATCCGCACGCTTCCAGCATGCGGATGTTCTCCAACGCGCTTTCCACCATCGAGTTTTCATTGACGCCATGGTACTTGTCGAGCATCCGCTGGTTGAGGGATCCGGAGTTTACACCGACCCGGATCGGGATACCGCGTTCCTTTGCGGCTGCGGCCACTTCCCGGACCCGGTCCGGGCCGCCGATGTTCCCGGGGTTGATACGGATCTTGTGGGCACCGTTCCGGATGCTTTCCAGCGCAAGACGGTAATCGAAATGGATATCCGCGACAACCGGGATCGGACTGTTGCGGCAGATTGCTCTCAGCGCTTCCGCAGCCTCATGATCCGGAACCGCAACCCGTGCGATTTCACAACCGCATTCCGCGAGCGAAGCGATCTGCGCGCGCGTCGCCGCGACATCCCGCGTGTCCGTCGTGTTCATGGACTGGACCGCGACGGGTGCGCCGCCGCCGATGACCACATCCCTGATCCGGACCGGCCGTGTGCGGTCCCTATGCCTATCCGGCGTCGTTGTCATACTCCCTCCCGCACCTTTCACCGGCCGGCCAGCCGCATGATGTCAAACACCACCGCCATCGCCGCCAGCCCGATCAGCAGGACGAATCCGACAACGCTGATCACGGTCTGCACCCGGATGGAAAGCCGTTTGCGGCGGAGAGCCTCGATGCCGGTCAACAGCAGATGGTTGCCGTCCAGCGGCGGGATCGGCAGGAGATTCATGAACGCCAGATTGATCGAGATAAGGCCGAACATGGAGAGGAGGCTGTAAATTTTGTCGAGGACAGGCTGTTCCGTCTCGACCATCTCCCCGACCATCGATACGATGCCGATCGGCCCGCTGAGGTTGTCCTTGGCGGAAATCTGTCCGGCGATCATCATGGATATCCCTTTGACCGTGAACCGGACGATCGACCAGGAGTAGCGGAACGCTTCCAGCGCCGAGCGGGCGATCCCCTTCTCCCCCAGGAACTGGATTCCTTGTGCATTGTAGTATTCCATCAGGATCGGCCGGGTCGTGATCTCCTCCTCGACTCCGTCTCGGACCACACGGACCGTCACCGGTTGCCCGCCGCTGCCGGAAACCTCCGCGGAGAAACCGTCCGCATCCTCATACGGTATGCCGTTGACGGAAACCAGGACGTCTCCGACCTGCAGGGCCGGACTGCCGCCGTTGGATCCGGGATCCACCGCCGCGATGACCGGCTGTGTGCTGCTCAGGTCCACGGTGACGCCCAGCCGGTAAGACCGGGTCTTTTCGGGGACCAGCCTGACCTCTCTGCGGGCGCCGCCGCCGTCCGGTTCAATCGTCAGCGTGACCGCGCGGTCCTCCGGCAGAAACATCACCGTGGTCGCGAAGTCCAGCTGCGTGACCACACGGGAACCGTCCACCGCGACGATCCGGTCTCCGGGGTTCATCCCGGCCGCTTCGGCCTGACTCCCGGCGCCGATGAGCGCAACCGTGTTCGTCGCGAATCCGAACCATGCGAACAAAATGAAAAACACAAGTACGCCGGACAGGTAGTTCATGGCGGCTCCGGCGGTCAGGACGATCGCCCGGGCCCATTTCGGCCGGTCAAAGAACCGTTCGCCTTCCGATGCCGGCCGCCCCTCTCCAGGCGCGGCGGCAGGAATCCCGACGGCGGCGCTCCCGCCGTCTTCTTCACCTTCCTCTCCCGCGAACCGGCAGGACGCCCCGATCGGGAAGAGTTTGAGGCTGAATCGGACGCCGTGGATTTCTTTGGATAGAAGCCGGGGACCCATAAAGAGTGAGAACTCCTCGACTTTGAAGCCGAGACGGCGACCGGTGACATAATGACCGATCTCGTGCAGGATCATGATCACGCTCAGCAGCAGGATTCCCGCCAGAATTCCCATGAAAGGACTACCTCCCCGACGCGCGGACGGTAGCCCGCGCCCATTGGTCGAGTTCCATGATATCATCAAATTCCGGCTCCCGCACAAAGCCGGACGAGGCGTGCCGAGCCATGCATCCTTCCACCAGCCGCGGGATATCGGTGAATCCGCATTCTCCGGCGAGGAAGCGCTCCACGGCGGCTTCATTGGCCGAATTGAGCACACAGGGCATGCTTCCGCCCGTCCGGGCGGCCTCGAAAGCCAGCGAAAGACAAGGAAAATGATCCGGATCCGGGCGTTCGAACGTCAAGGTGCTCCCGCGCGGATCAAACGGATCGAACGGTTCGCATATCCCGGGTTTTCGGTCCGGCCAGGTCAGCGCGACGTGGATGGGCAGACGCATATCCGGAAATCCGATCTGGGCGATAACCGAACAGTCCTCGAATTCAACCATGGAATGCACGATGCTCTGCGGATGGACGACGACCTGCACGCGGTCCGCAGGGACGCCGAACAGTCGGGACGCCTCGATGACTTCCAGCCCTTTGTTCATCATCGTCGCGGAGTCGATGCTGATCTTTCCGCCCATGTGCCAGGTGGGATGGCGTAGCGCCGCCGCCGCATCGACCCTTTCCAGTTCCGGCGCCGGGTGTGCAGGAACGGTCCGCCGGACGCCGTCAGAAGGATTCGCCGGACCGCTCTGCCTTCGTTGCCCCAGAGGCATTGCCAGATCGCCGAGTGCTCGGAGTCCACCGGCAGGAGCCGGACATTGTGCCGGGCGCACAAAGGCAGGACAACCGAGCCGCCCGCCACGAGGGTCTCCTTGTTGGCCAGAGCGATCTGCTTCCCGGCCCGGATGGCGTCAAGCACCGGACGAAGCCCGGCGATCCCCACCATCGCCGCCACAACCGTATCCGCTTCCGCACATATTGCGACCGCACGCGTTCCCTCATCGCCGAAGAGGATCTCGGGGGTTATGCCGGTATGGCCGTCCGGCATCGTCTCAAGGAAGCCGCGCAGCCGCTGCACATCATCGGGACCGGCCATGCTCACCAGTCGGGGGTGGAAACGCACAATCTGGCCGGCAAGCAGCTCCGCGTTGCGGCCGGCCGCCAGCGCCGCGACGCGGATGCCGAGAGACGCCGCCACTTCCAGCGTCTGTGTGCCGATCGAACCGGTTGATCCGAGGACGGCGATCGTCTTGCTCACAGGCAGACTCCTTTCATTTGAACCTCATAGACCGGTTACAGGCTCTCGACAACCGCCGCGGCCGCGAAGAACAGGGGGAGCGTGAACAACACACTGTCGAATCGGTCCAGAATTCCTCCGTGTCCGGGCAGAAGCGTTCCGAAGTCCTTGATACCGCACCATCGCTTGAACGCTGAAGCGAACCAGTCTCCCGCCTGTGCGAGCGTTCCGGCGAGCATTCCGATCACCAGGGCAAAAACCACCAGCGCGATCCGGCTGCCTCCCATCCGGTCGGGCATCACCTGCAGAATCCAGACCGGCATGACGGCCATGCAGCCGAACATGCCGCCGATGCATCCCTCCCAGGTCTTTTTGGGACTGATGTCCGGCACGATCTTGTGGCGTCCGGCCAACGATCCGACAAAATAGGCCGCCACATCCGTAATCCAGGGCGCCGCCAAGGCCGGGATGATCCAGAACATCGCGTCCTGGAGCGAATACAGCATGGCAACGGCACAAAACACCGAAAACGCGACATAGGCAGCGGAAGCCGCCGAAGCCCCCGCCGGACCGATCCGCGCCGTTCCGGAACGTACCGCCTCGACGAGGATGCCAAACAGCTGCAAGAAGAAGAAAATGAAGGTTGCAGCCGCAAAGCCGATCAGAAGCGCTACGGCTGAATGAACCGGCGATCCTGCATCCCAACGGGCGCCGCGGACCAGAAACACTCCCCAGCTGTCCGGCGTCCCGCTCCCGTCCGCGACGCTTTCGAATCCGGCATATGCACGGATCGCAAAGGGGATCGATACCAGGCCGCATACAGCGGCGGCCATCCCGCGGCCGCTCCGGGGAATGTCCGGAATCCGGACGGCAAGCGCCTTGTCCATCTCCCGGATCCCCGCCATCATGACCGCCGCGAACAAGGCAAGCGGCGCCAGCGGTGTGAAAAAGCCCGGTGCGACAAATGCCGCGACCACCAGGGCGAACACGATGCCGGTCAATATCCGAGTCTTCATCGTTCCTTCACCTTTCCAAAACGGCGATCTCTTGAGGAGTATGCCCGGATGGCCCGCATCAGGTCATCCCGGGTGAAGTCCGGCCAAAGGATGTTGTCGAACCAGAATTCCGAATACGCGGATTCCCACAAGAGGAAATTGGAAATCCTGTATTCACCGCTGGGCCGGATGACCAGATCCGGATCCGGCACGTCAGGCAGATACAGGTGTGAGGCCAGCATCGCCTCGTCCACTTCCTCCGGGCGGATTGCGCCGGTTGCGGCCAGCTTGGCGATACCGGCGGCGGCATGGGCGATTTCGCGTCGGCCTCCGTAGTTGAACGCGATGATGAGCTGCATCCTCTTTCGTTGCAGGGAATTGGATTCCGCGCGCCGGACGACGTCCCGGATCCGTTCCGGTAAAGCGGGGATGTCGCCTGAGAAGCGCACGCGGATCCCTTCTTTCTCCAGTTCGGGATCGAAGCGTTCGAAGAACTCGATGAATAGATCCATCAATGAACGGACCTCTTCTTCCGGACGGGACCAGTTCTCCGTGGAGAAAGCGAAGACCGTAAGATAGGAGACCCCAAGCCCGCCGCACCAGCTGCAGAGATCCCGGAGTTTCTCCGCGCCGGCACGGTGCCCCGCTGAACGTGGCAAGCCGCGTCGGGTGGCCCACCGGCCGTTGCCGTCCATGAACACGGCCAGGTGCACAGGCGTCTTGGATACCGGTTCGTCTTTCCTGTCACGGCTTGTCCGCCGGGCTCCAAACGGCCACATCATCAATCCCTCCAAGCGGGAGCGAGATCCCGCGGCATGCCTGAATGCAGACGCATGCCGGGCGTTTTGCCCGGCATGCCGCTAAGGTGTTCCGACATCAGGACATCTGTCAGATCTCCATGAGATCTTTGTCCTTATCGGCGATAAGGTGCTCGATTTCAATGCTGTACTGATCCGTCAGCCGTTGAATTTCGGCCTCGAACTCCGTCATGCCGTCCTCCGTGAACTCCTTGTTCTTCAGATAGGCACGATACTTGTCGATGCCGTCCCGACGGATGTTGCGGATCGCCACCTTGGCTTCTTCACCGTATTTGGCGACCTGCTTGACCAGATCCTTTCTCCGCTCTTCCGTCAGGGCGGGGAATGCAAGCCGGATGACCTTGCCGTCGTTGTTGGGGTTGATCCCCAGGTCGGAGGCCTGGATCGCGCGCTCGATCAGCTTCAGCGTCGAAGGGTCCCAGGGCGTGATCGTGATCATGCGGGGTTCCGGCACCTGGATGTTCGCCACCTGGTTCAGCGGGGTCCGCGTCCCGTAGTAATCGATCGCGATACGGTCGAGGACATGCGGATTCGCGCGTCCCGCGCGGATGGCATTGAAGTTTTCCCGCAATGCATGGATTGTTTTCTGCATCCGGTCTTCGAACGGTACATAGGATTCTCTGCTCAAAATCTGCATAGGCGCACCTCCGATGGCGTTACATGCTGATTATATCGGAATCATGATGTGTGAGCAAACAAAACGGGACGCCCAGGCGTCCCGTCCGTGTCCGTTCGTTGGAGATCAGCGTACGATCGTTCCGACCGGGTCGCCGCATGCCAGCCGCAGGATGTTCTCGGTGTCGCCGATGTCGAACACCACGATGGAGAGCCCGTTGTCCCGGCAAAGCGCAGCGGCGGTGGCATCCATCACTTCGAGCTTCAACGCCAGAACCTGGTCGTGCGTGACCGCGTCGAACTTCCGGGCGTCAGGATACCGGTTCGGATCCTTGTCATAGACGCCGTCCACATTTGTGGCTTTGAACATGATGTCCGCTTCCACTTCCGCTGCCCGAAGCGCGGCCGCGGTGTCAGTGGAAAAGAAAGGATTTCCGGTTCCGCACGCGAAAATCACGATGCGGCCTTTCTCGAGATGCCGCAGTGCGCGTTTCCGGATATAAGGTTCGCACATCTGCCGCATCTCGATGGCCGACATCACGCGGGTCACCGCGCCGGCCTGTTCCAGCGCATCGGACAGCGCCAGCGCGTTGATGGACGTGGCAAGCATCCCCATATGGTCCGCTGTCACACGGTCCATCCCTCCGCTGGTCCGGCCGCGGAAGAAGTTCCCGCCTCCGACAACGACAGCAACCTGCACCCCCATGTCGCTGAGGCGCTTCAGCACTCCGCCGATTTCCTTGAGAAACGCGTTGTCCAGACCGAATCCCTTTTCCCCGGACAGGGACTCACCGCTGACTTTCAACAGGATTCGTTTGTAGATCGGGTTCGGCATGGCATCCTCCGTACGTTCGTCTTGTGACCGCATAAAAAGAAAGGACATTGCTTTCGCGATGTCCTCTCCGTGTCACTTGCCGGCTTGTTTCATGACTTCCGCCACGAAGTCGTCTTCTTTCTTCTGCAGCCCCTCGCCCATCTCGTAGCGCGTGAAGCGTCGAACCGAAATCTTCTCGCCGATCTTCGCGATCAGCGTGGTCAGCTTGGCTCCGCAGGTCATGGAATCGTCCTTGACGAACGCCTGTTCCAGCAGACAGTTTTCCGAGTAGAACTTGGCGATGCTTCCCTCGACGATGCGGTCCACGATCTTCTCCGGCTTGCCGTCGTTGATCGCCTTGTTGCGCAGGATCTCGCGCTCCTTTGCGATCTCGTCCGCCGGTACGTCCTCTTTGGCGATCCACCGGGGATTCATTGCCGCGATCTGGAGGCACAGGTCCTTGACGAACTCACGGAACTCCGCGTTGTTCGCGGCAAAGTCCGTTTCGATGTTGACCTCAATCAGAACGCCGATACGGCCGCCTGCATGGATATAAGCGTCGACAATACCCTCGGCCGCAATACGCGAGGACTTCTTCGCGGCAGTGGCAATGCCCTTTTCGCGAAGCCAGGCGATGGCTTTCTCCATGTCGCCGCCGCACTCCGTCAAGGCTTTCTTGCAGTCCATCATTCCGGAACCGACTTTCTCGCGCAGCTCCTTGATTTTCTCTATTGTGACATCCATGGGTATCCCTCCCGTTCTCATTTGGTTCGTATGGCGCCAGAAAGGCTCACGTATCAGGCTTCCTGTTCCTCGACGGCTTCCGTCCCGTTCTCGGTCTCGTTGACCTTCGCCTCTTCGTCCGCTTTGTTCTGCTGTTCGGAAGCGATGTCGAGCTGTTCGCCCTGCCGTCCCTCGAGAATGGCGTCAGCCAGTTTCCCCGAGATCAGCTTGACCGCACGGATGGCGTCGTCGTTGCCGGGAATGGGGTAATCCGCCTCTTCCGGATCGCAGTTCGTATCGACAATGGCGATCACGGGGATCCCGAGACGACGGGCTTCCTGCACGGCGATGTGCTCCTTCTTGGTGTCGACGATGAAAATGCAGGAGGGCTTTCCGTTCATGGTGCGGATACCGCCCAGGTTCTTGGACAGTTTGTCCATCTCGTTTTTCAGCTTGGCGACTTCCTTCTTGGGCAGAAGCTCGAAGCGTCCGTCCTGCTCCATCGCGGTCAGTTCGTCCAGGCGGTTGATGCGCCGGCGGATCGTGGTGTAGTTGGTCAGCGTTCCGCCCAGCCAGCGGTTGTTGATGTAGTACATCCCGCAGCGGGTCGCTTCTTCCCGGATGGAGTCCTGCGCCTGCTTCTTGGTGCCGACGAAGAGCATGGTACCGCCGTTCATGGCGATCTGGCGCACGAACGTATAGGCTTCCTCGATCTTGCGGACGGTCTTCTGGAGGTCGATGATGTAGATGCCGTTACGCTCGGTATAGATGAATTCCGCCATTTTGGGGTTCCAGCGGCGGGTCTGGTGGCCGAAATGGACTCCGGCTTCGAGTAGCTGTTTCATGCTGATGACTGCCATGGGGTTCCTCCTGTTTTTCATCCCGTCGTACCGTTGCTTCCGGACTACCCTCGCGGGCACAGATTCCGGCCGGTCGGCGGTGCTTATTTGAGCCTAAAAAAGGATAGCATGGTTCCCTGCATATTTCAAGCCCGTCCGGGCTCCGTCCGAACTTCTTCACGCGGTTTTGCCTGCGGCACGACAAGCCGAAGTGCAGAGGGGACGCATTCCACCACGATCGGCAGCGTCCCGCCCTTCTCTCCGTCGAGATCCAGCTGGATGGGCTCGTCGATTCCCGCGCCGATTTCCAGCTTCGCCGTTTGAAAATACGTCACGATCGGGTTTCGGTCATGCTCTCCCAGCATCAGCTGGACCATCAGGGGCATGAAATCTCCGAACGCGGGTTTGTGGACGATCATTACATCCAGCAGTCCGTCCGATACATTGGCCTTGGGAGCCAGGCGACGGAATCCGCCAACGCTTGTGGTATTGGATATCGTGAACAAAAGGGACTCCTTGCAGATGTCGACTCCCTCGGCCGTCACATGGAACGGGATGCTGCGGTAGATCTGCGACGGCAGGTTCATGGCCCCTTCGATGTAGTACGCCATCCTGCCCAGCACGGTCTTGGACTCGGACGGGACTTTGTATGCGACATCCGTCAGCATTCCGCCCGCGGCTACATTCAGGAAGTATGTGTCCCCGGCCTTCCCCGCATCGACCGGTACCGTATGGAACGATCGGATCATGGCGCAATACGGCGCCACGTCGCGAGGCAGACGCATGGCATATGCAAAGTCGTTCACGGTTCCCGCGGGCAGGATCGAGAGCGGCGTCTCGCCTCCGCCGCGGATCAATCCGTTGACGATTTCGTTGACCGTGCCGTCCCCGCCGACGGCAAGCACGAAATCATACTCGCCGGGGCGTATATGGTACGCGGCGTCGAACGCGTCGCCCGCACCGTGCGTGTAGACGGTGTTGACCTCGCGCAGGATTTTGTCCCGGCTCAGTTTCTCGATGATCCGGGACACGTTGCGCTGAAAGAACTGCCGTCCCGCGGAGGGATTGATGATCACCTTGGCCTTCATGACGCCCCTCCGGTCAAGGCACCTCCCCCGGCGGCCTGCAAGCCCAGTTCGACAAACGCCCTGGCGTAGATTCTCGCGCAGGTCTCGAGACGGTCGACGGTGATGTACTCGTCCGCTTTGTGCGCCATCTCGGGCTCGCCCTCCACGTTCGGGCCGAAAGCGGCGATCCCCGGCATGGTGCGCGCATAAGTGCCGCCGCCGATGGCGATCGGCTCACCCGCCAGACCGGTCACTTCCCGGAACAGCCGCGTCAACGACTGAAGCATGGGGGATTCGGGATCCAGGTACAAGGGGGCTTGCGAGGCCAGCACATGCAGCGTGATCCCATAGGGGGCGGCAGCGGAGCGCAGTCCGCTCAGCAGCGCTTCGCGGTCCGCCGTGACGGGATAACGGATATCCACGGTCAGTTCCGCTTGTCCGCCGTCCATATCGATGATCCCGGCATTGAACGTCAACGCGCCGGAAGGCTTGTCCGAGCAGGCCATACCGATGGAGGAGCCGTCCGTCCCGCGTCCGATCCGGCGGTTGAAAAAATCGACAAACGGATGCCGTTCCTGCCGTGCGGACAGTCGGGAACCGGCCTCCGCCATGGCAAGCGCAATCGCGTTGACACCCTCCTGCGGGGTGCTCCCATGGGCGGGAACGCCCGCGAAAACCTCGTCGATCCGTTCCCCTCCGCCGAGATCCATGGAGAGACTGCAGCGCGAAGGCACCACGTTCGCACGATCGCCGCCTTTCATCCGGATATCCGCGACGGATGTCCCGCTCTCGTTCCGGTACCGGAACGCCAGGTGAAGGATTCCCTTCTCCGCGTATATGGCGGGAAAATCGGCATCCGGCGTAAATCCGGCCGCAGGCAGTTCCTCCGTACGGACATAGCGGGCCATGCAGGCGGATCCGGACTCTTCGTCCAGACCGGCGATCAGACGGATCCGGACCGGTGGGACCCACCCCGCATCGCGAAGCGCTTTCATGGCGAAGAGGCATGCGATGACCGGCCCCTTGTCGTCGATGGCGCCGCGTGCGACGATCCGGCCGTCCGCGTGCTTCACCGGAACAAACGGATCCCCGCTCCAGCCGTCTCCCGGCGGCACGACATCCAGATGGCCAAGCGCCGCCACCATCCGGTCGCCGGTTCCGAACTCCACATATCCGGCCATCCCGTCGATGCAGCGTGTGCGGAATCCCATGCGGTCGCCCAGGGCGAGCAGATGGTCCAGCGCGCGCCGTGTCTCCGCGCCGAAAGGCGCATCCGGGCTCGGAGCACCTTTACAGCTCGGAATGGCAAGCAGTCCGCACAGTGCATCCACCATCCCGTCGAGTCCGTCGTGGATCAGATTGTCCAGACGATCGAACATGGCGCATCCTCCTGAAGTCGGTTTATTTCCTGACCTTCATGCTTCGATAGGGATCTTTTCCAGCGTTCTCATACATCAGATACGGCGGATAATACGGCAGCCGATCCCCTTCTTCTTCTTTGCAGGATGGATGCACATAGCAGGAGAGGTCGTACAGGGTCCCGAGTTCCTCGGCGGGCTGCCCGCATACCACACAGACGCGCGGGGCGATCAGCCCTCCGTCGGCGGCATGGGAGATCAGGATGTTGAGGAAAAGATCCAGAGAATCCGCTGTGACGGACATGGACAGAGGCCGTCTGCGGATCCGGATGTCCAGAAATCCGTCCACGGCCGACCTGCGCAGTACGGTCAATCCCGAATATGCGTCGATGGTCCTGCAGAATCCGTCCCAGAGTTCGCTTCCCTCTTCCAGCCCGGGCAGCGAGAGGATGATCTCGATGAATCCCTCTCCGTCGACCAGTGTAACGGGACAGCCGTTGATTTCGCCCCGGTACAGGAATGTGTCGTTCTTTTTCCATCCCTTGCGGGCCGCCAGACGCGACAGACTTGATACGAACATATGGACATCCTCCCACCCTGGCCGATCCATCGAAAACGCGTGGTAATCGGCTGTTCTCGATTATATCGGAATGCCGTGAATTCGTACAGCGTACTGAACAGGCCGCCCCGAAAGGCGGCCTGTCGTGACTTTTCGGTGTTCCGGCAACTCAGGACTGTACGTCCTCGGGAGCTTCCGGTGCGTCTTCCGTTTTCTCGATGACGGTCACGCCATCGATGTACTCGGTCATTTCCGTCGGCTGGATCTCAACCGGCGCTTCCGCATAGACGGGGTCGATCGGCTCGACCGCTTTGATGCTGATGCTGATTCGACGGTCCGCGTTGCTGACCTCAAGAACCCTGGCGTCGATCTCCATGCCCTCTGCAAGGACATCGTTCGGCTTGACCAGCCGGACATTGGAGATCTGGGAGATGTGGCAAAGCGCGTCCACGCCCTCGGCGATCTCCACAAACGCTCCGAACGGGAACATCCGCACCACGGTTCCATGTACGGTGGATCCTACGGGGAAACGCTCCTCGATGTCGTGGTACGGATCCTGGTCGAGCTTTTTGTAGCCCAGCGAAATGCGCTTCTTCTCCGGGTCGAAATCCTTGACGTAGACCTCGATCCGGTCGCCGACCGATACGACCTGCGACGGGTGGCGGATCCGGTTCCAGGACAACTCGGATACATGGACCAGACCATCCACTCCGCCGATGTCGACAAACGCGCCGAAATCGGTCAGGCTGCGGACGACGCCCTCATACGTGTTTCCGATCGCAATGCTGGTCCAGACCCCTTCCGCCCGGGCGCGGCGTTCCGCGTTGAGCAGAACCCTGCGTGATCCGGACACCCGGAGACGGCGCTTGTCAGGGTCGTACTGCGTGACGACGATGTCCAGCGTCTGTCCGCGATACGCCTCGAGATCCTCGACCGGGAACATTTCGAGCTGCGTACGGTGGATATAGATGTCCACGCCGCCGTACGAGGCGATGACGCCGTCCTTGACCACGTTGACGACCTTTACGTTGATCGGGGTCTTGTTGGCGAATGCTTCCTCGATCAGGGCCTTGTACTTGCCAAAGTCCACGCGTGCCTTGGAAAGGAGGATCTCCTTGCCCAACTCGGTGTTGCGGATGCTGCGCACATAGACATCGATATCCGTATGTTCGGCAATCGCCTGGTCGAGGTCGAAATCGGGGTCGCTTTCAAATTCGTGGCGGGGGATCCGGCCTTCCGATTTGTCATGCACATCGACGTAGACATTGTCCGCGTCGTACCGCACGATCGTGCCTTTGACCGTCGCCCCCCTGTGAAGCTGGGGAATGCTGTCGATCATGTCGGAAAAACTGACATCCGGTTCCTGCTGACTCATGAAGCCCTCATTGTCGCTCATCTTCTGGATTACCTCCGTGATAATACGTTCTGGCGTCGATGCCCCGGCTGTGACCCCGATCCGCAGTCGCTCCCTGCCGCGTCCGACGACCATGGGAGGAAGGGAATCCGGCCCGTCGACCAGGAACGACGACGCGCACGCTCTGAGACAGGTATCCAGAAGTTTTGAAGTATTCGAACTGGCTCGACTTCCGATGACGATCATGACGTCCGATTCACGAGCCAGTTCCAAGGCCTCTTTCTGCCTGTTTTCAGTCGTACTACATATTGTATCAAAGATCCGGAGGTTTTCCAAAAACTTTTTTTCGAGGATATGCATGATGTTCTCATATTCCTGATAAGAAAAGGTCGTCTGCGCTACGAGCGCCCATCGGCCGCCGTCAGGCTCCAGTTTCTCCGCTTGTTCGGCGGTCTCCACAACGACGGCTCCCCCTCCGCCGTGACCGTCGATCCCGATCACCTCGGGGTGGTTCGGGGAGCCGGCGATGATGATGCGGCGGCCGTCGGCGCGCTGCTCCTGCACGATCTGGTGGATCCGGGAGACAAACGGGCAGGTGCAGTCGATGATTTCGCACCCTTTTCCGGCCAGCTCACGGATCGTTTCCGGCGGCACGCCGTGCGCTCTTACGAGCACCATCGCACCGTCCGGAACCGCTTCGATCGATCCGGCGATCCCGACTCCCCGGGAGAGGATGTCTTCCACCACCGACTCGTTGTGCGTAACGGGACCCAGCATGACCACAGGCCGGACATGCTCCTCCGCGGCAATCCGGTACGCTTCGCGGACCGCATGGTCGACACCGAAACAGAATCCCGATGTCTTCGCCAAGCGGACGCTCACGGCGTGCCGCTCCCCGCGCGGCCCTTCAGGATGTACTCAAGGATCTTTTCGACCACGGCATCCGCATCCATGCAGCTGGTATCGATCAAAACCGCGTCGGGGACGCGCAGGAGCGGAGACAGCTCCCGGGTGCTGTCCTGGCGGTCCCGGTAGCGGAGGTCGGAAAGCACTTCTTCATACTCCTGAAGCCCGGTTCCCTTTTGCCGGTTTTCCATCAGACGCCGCGTCGCGCGGACTTCATCCGTCGCCGTCAGAAAAAACTTGTACGGGGCGTCGGGCAGTACGACGGAACCGATATCCCTGCCGTCCATGACGACGTCGGCCGACCGTGCGATGCCGCGCTGCATTTCCACCAGCCTGCCGCGAACCGCCCTGGAACGGGCGATGTCGGAGGAACCGCGGGTCGCGTCCGGCGTCCGGATCGCTTCCGTGACATCCTCTCCGTCCAGCATGACCCGCTGTACCTGTCCGACTGGGACAAAATCAATCCGGGTCTGCAGCATCATGCGTTCCAGCCGCGGCTCGTCATCCAGGGGGATCCCTGCCCGGATCGCCTTGACCGCACACGCACGGTACATCGCACCCGTATCGATATAGATGATTCCGAGGCGTTCCGCGAGCATGCGGGCTATCGTGCTTTTTCCCGCGCCGGCAGGACCGTCGACCGCTACATTGAGCCGTCCGGCGTCCGTTGCGGAAACGCTGCCGCCTTTCATACCGCGCGATGCCCCAAACCGATCGCGACCTCGTTGAGGTGCAGGAGTCCGATTCCGAAAAACGCGCAGACGGCGACATGGTCATGGAACCGGGCAATGCCGATCTTGCCTCCGACATTGAATCCGATGGCTTTTGACATGATCTGCGAGATCGCCTCCCGGGCGGCACCCGCCACGGCGCCTTCCTCCGCGTGGGTCCCGCCGATGAGTCCTTCCCGATGGGCCGCGACCACAGCGCGCTCCACCATGCGGGATACGGAAGCCAGGAACTCCCCGCCGAAATCGACCGCAGCGACCAGAAACCCTTCCGCTCGCTGCCGTTCGATCTCGATCCGTTCCTCCTCGCGCGTCTGGGTCATGGAGATCCGGATCGCCGCGCTGGCGGCGAGCCGGCTGCCCGGAACCGCACGGGAAACCGGTGTCGTGTCGCCGGTCATGCGTTGCCTCCCTTGTCATAGACGTCGTACTCGTCCCACAGGCGTTCCAGTTTTTCCAGATTGCTGCCGACGCGCTCCTTCTGCCGGAGCCCCAATGCGACAATGAGCGCGGTGACCACGCTCAACGGCGCGGTCAGGGAATCCACAAAAGACATCATGTCGCTCGGAGCAAGGATCCGGCAGTCCGCGGCGAGTGAAACCGGCGTACCGTCCTTGTCGGTGATCGCAATAACCGACGCTCCGGACTTCCGCGAATAATTCATGGCATCGATGGTCCGCTTTGAATACCTAGGAAAACTGATGCCGATAACGACATCACCACGTCCGGCTGGCATGATCTGCTCGAGCATATCACTTGCCCCGGTAGGATTGAGCAAACGGACGTCGTCAAAAATATAGTTGAAGTAGTAGTCCATGAAAGAAGCCAGCGGCGAGGAACTGCGTACCCCTACGATAAAGATCCTGCGGGCGGCCAGGAGGATATCGACCGCCTGACGGAAGCTTGCGCGGTCGGCGTTCTCGGAAGCGCGCCGAAGCCGATCGGCGTCCGCCAGCAGTACCGAGCCCAGAATATCGTCGGACAGCGCCAGCCTTCCGGAGGCATGGAGACGCTGCACCGCCGTCAACCGGACCTTGAGCTCTTCCTTCAAGGCTTTCTGAAAGTGCGGAAAGCCTTCAAAGCCGAGCTCCATGGCAAAACGGACGACGGTCGATTCGCTGACGCCGACCGACTCACCGATGCTCGCGGCCGTCAGATAGGCAGCCTGATCATAGTTGGCCAGAATGAATGCAGCAATGGCCTTCTGTCCCTTGCTCATGCGGGGCAGGCTGTCTTCAATGCCGGCGATCAGGTTTTTCCGTGGCATGTCCATGCTCGGTGACCTCCCGTCAGGCGGGTTGGTAGCCCCCGTCGATGCTGCCGATCTCGTCGTCGATCCGATGTTTCTGCGCCAGCCTCCATTGGAAGAACTTTTCCGCTACCTGAGGGAACATGCCGTACGACAGCACGTCTTCATCCTGCTCGATATACTCCGCAGCCTTGGCACGGATCGAGTCGAGTTCCGGCGGAAGCAGATCGGCCGGGCGGCAGGTGATCGGTTCCTCTTCTCCGAGGATCTTTTTCAGGATCTCCGGATTGACCGGGGCGGGTGTTCTGCCGTACTCCCCTTTGACCAGCGCTTTCGACTCCTTGGGAACCATCTTGTAGCGTTCCCCGGTCACCACGTTCATCACCGCCTGCGTGCCGACGATCTGGCTGGTCGGGGTGACGAGGGGCGGAAAGCCGAAATCCTCGCGGACGCGCGGGACCTCGTTGAGAACCGCCTCAAGCTGGTCGGCCTTGCCGGCCTGCTGGAGCTGCGACACCAGGTTGGACAGCATCCCGCCGGGGACCTGGTAGATGAGCGCGTTGACATCGACTCCCAGCACCTTGGTGCTGATGAGCCCGGACGCCAGCCAGCGCTCACGGACTTCGCGGAAAAAGGAGGCGACTTCGGACAGTTTGACGAGATCCAGTCCGGTGTCGTATCCCGTGGCGGCCAGCGTCGCGACAAAGGGCTCGGTCGGAGGCTGCGATGTTCCGAGCGCAAGCGGGCTGATGGCCGTATCGATGATGTCGCAGCCGGCTTCGATGGCCTTGAGGTAGGTCATGGACCCGACGCCGCTGGTATAGTGCGTGTGCAGCTCCACAGGGATGTGAAGCGTCGCCTTGAGCGCCTTGACCAGATCATACGCTTCGTACGGAAGCAGCAGCCCGGCCATGTCCTTGATGCAGACGGAATCCGCACCCATCTCTTCGAGCGTCTTCGCGTCGGCGGCGAATTTTTCAGAGGAGTGGTAAGGGCTTCGTGTGTATGCGATGCAGCCCTGCGCATGCCCGCCTTCCCTCTTTGCCGCCTTCATTGCGACTTCGATGTTGCGGAAGTCATTCAGCGCATCGAAGATCCGGATGATGTCGATACCGTTCGCGACGGACTTCTGGACGAAGTACTCGACGACGTCATCCGCATAGTGCTTGTAACCGAGCAGGTTCTGCCCGCGCAGAAGCATCTGCAGCTTAGTTTTGGGACACGCTTTCCGGATGTTGCGCAGACGGTCCCACGGGTCTTCATTCAGAAAACGCATGGTGGAGTCAAAAGTGGCTCCGCCCCAGCACTCCAACGCGTTGTATCCGATATCGTCAAGTCGGGTGAGCGCGTCCTTCATGTCGTCGAACGACATTCTTGTGGCCGCCAGCGACTGGTGCGCGTCCCGCAGGACGGTTTCGGTGATCAGGACTTTCGACATGGTGTTCCTCCTGGGGGGCCGGTCAGGCCAGACTGACCATCGGGTCGCCCGCGTTCACGGTGGAGCCCTTGGCGACGGCGATGGCGGCGACGGTGCCGTCCCTCGGCGCAACGATCTCGTTTTCCATCTTCATGGCTTCAAGAATGCACAGTACCTGTCCGCGGGTCACCGACTCGCCCAGCTGGACGGTCACCTCGATGATGGTTCCCGGCATGGGAGCCTTGATCATCTCGCCGCCGGTGATGTCGGCACGTACGGGAGCCGGGGCCGCCGGAGCGGGTGCCGGTACGGGTGCGGGAACCGGAGCGGCGGCCGGCGCCGGAACGGTGGCGGGAGACGCCGCAGGTACGGGGGCGGAAACCGGAGCGGACATCGGCACGGCGACGGGGGCTCCGTTCTCTTCGACTTCAACCTGGTAGGATACGCCGTTGACCTTGATCGTGTAGTACTTCATCTTTCTTCCTCCATTCAATATGCGGAAACCAGCATGTCCAGCGCGCTCGCCAGACGGGGCCGGGTTGCGGACGGCTGAATCACCTCGTCGACCTGTCCAAGCGCCGCCGCCACTTTCGGCGAGGCGATCTGATCGGCGTAACGCGACGTGAAGTCCGCGCGTGCCGAGGCGGGGTACGGGGATTCCTTGATCTCTTTGCGGTAGATGATGTTCGCGGCGGTATCCGGTCCGACCACGGCGATTTCGGCGGTCGGCCACGCATATACCATATCCGCGCCGGTCTGCTTGCTGTTCATGGCGATGTACGCCGTGCCGTAAGCCTTGCCGACGATCACGCCGATGCGCGGCACGGAGGAGGACGCGAACGCGGACAACATGGCCGTCCCCTGGCGGATCATCGGGCTTTTCTCATAAGCGGTCCCGATCTTGTAGCCGGCTGCATCCGTGAAGGTGACCATCGGGATGCCGAACGCATCGCACAGCCGGATGAAACGGGTCGCCTTTTCCGCCATCGCGGCATCCATCCACGGATCCGCATTGGCGATGACTCCGACGTTGTAGCCGGTCAGACGCGCAAATCCGGTGAACAGGCCGGCCGCATACGCGGCGGAAACCTCGAGTACCGATCCGGTATCCATGACCGACGACACGACAGCACGGACGTCATATCCGTCGTCCATGCCGGCTGCGATCGTGTCAAGGGCCGCGTCCGTCCGGTTTGCATCGTCCAGATCGTCGTAACGGCCTGTCTGGGTGTCCGAACTGTCCGGCAGGAAGGAGAGCAGCCTGCGGATCCCGTCCGCGCAGGCCTCCTCGTCCTCGCAGACGAACGAAGCCAGTCCGGTATCGGACGCATGGACTCCGGCGCCGCCGATGGAGGCTGCATCCGGGTTCTTCCCTTCCGATGCCGCAACGACCGCCGGGCCGTTCATGAAAATGCCGGCGCGGGCTCCCCCCATGAACACAAAATCACTGGCGGCGGCCGCAAACGCAAGCCCTCCGGGACAAGGCCCCAATACGGCCGATATCAGCGGGATGTCCCCGGATGCGGCATTGAGCGCGCCCATGACCTCGGCCATCCCGTCCAGCGCCAGGACACCCTCTTCGATGCGTGCGCCGCCCGAATCATACATGCCGATGAACGGAGCGCGGGCCTGGATCGCCAGGCGGATCGCTTTTGCGATCTTCGCGGCGTGCATGCGCCCGATCGATCCGCCGTGGACGTCCGGATCCTGTGCGGCCACGTAGACCGGCCGTCCGTCGATGGTACCGTATCCGGCCACGACGCCGTCCCCGTCGACCGCTTCCCGCTCAAATCCGAACACCACGCCTGTGGACCGCACCCGGGAGTCGATTTCCACGAAACTCTCCGGATCCAGCAGTGCGGCCAACCGGCCGCGGGGCACTGTTCCCGCCTGCCGGACACCGCCGGCATCCGCGGCATACCCCGCCATTCTGTCCCTGGAACCCATTCTCGTCACCTCGCGATATAAAAGTAGGGGCAATGCCCCATCATCAGCCGCATTCAACGTGGCGGCCAATTTCCGCCTGTTAATGATTATAGTGGAACTCCTGCAACTTGAGAAGAGCAAAACTGCATAAGGAAAGTAAAAACGGCCGACATCCCGTTATGGAGGGGCGTCGGCCGCATGCGCAGGTCACGGTTTCGGCTCAGACCGCTTCCGGACGTTTCTGGGTTCCGCGGCGATTGTCGCGCAGGAATGTCTGGAAGATGTCGACCGGCATGGGTTTCCCGAATAGGTATCCCTGGATGATGTCGCCCTGCGACGGTTCCAGCCGGTCGTACTGCGACTTTTCTTCGATCCCCTCGTCGCAGACCGATAGCTGGATGCTGTGCGCCAGATCCTTGATCGTATTGGCGAGAGACTTGTTGTAGGTGTTTGCAATGTCCGCGACAAAGGAGCGGTCGATCTTGATCTGGTCGATCGGAAGCTTCCGCAGGTAGTTGATCGAGGAGTATCCGGTACCGAAATCGTCCAGTGCGATCCGTACCCCGTGCTTTCGGATCGCGTTCAGGATGGCGATGGAATTGGTCAGGTCGTTCATGATCGCGCTCTCCGTGACTTCAAGAACCAATGCGGACGGAGACAGCCCCGCGCTTTCCAGCATGAACATCAGCTTGTCCTCAAGGACACGCTCGCGCAGCTGGAGCATCGACAAATTGACGTGGACGGAGAAGTCGTCCAATCCCCCCGCGCGCCACGCGGCGCACTGCTCGATCGCCTGCTGGAGCACCCAGTCCCCTACCTGCTCCACGCATCCGATCAGCTCAAGGTGCATGACGACGTCGGCAGGCGCGATCCGGACGTTTTTGGGGGAGGTCCATCGGAGCAGCGCCTCCGCACCGTTGCACACGCCCGAAACCGCATCCACGGTAGGCTGGTAGTAGACCTCGAAGTCCTGGAATCCCGCCTCGACGCTGGTCCGCAGGTCGGATTCCAGATCGATGTGCGACATGAACTGATCCCTTTCCTCCGGGGAGTAGAAAGCCGCACCGTTCTTGCCGCGCCGCTTGACGCGGTACAGCGTGATGTCGGCGCAGCGGAAAAGGGACTCCGCCGTGTCCCCGTCCGCGGGAAAGAACGCGGTCCCGATCGAGACGGTCGTTGAACAGCTGACCCCGGCGATCCGGTGCGGCTTGCGCGTCTCGGCGAGGAGCGAGACGGCGAACAGGTGGGCCTGCTCCCTCGCAGCGCCCGCCCAGAGCACAGCAAACGCGTCTCCGCCGATCCTGTACAGGTTCGCGCCGTTCGGCAGGATACGACGGATGGTATCGGCGACCGCCTTGACGATCCGGTCGCCGAACCGATACCCGTATGTGTCGTTGACCTTACGGTGATCGTCGATATCGACGAGTATCAGGGCGCCGTCCCCTGGACGGGCTCCCTGCACGTCCAGCAGGCGTTCCAGGTCGCTGGTGAGCCGATACCGGTTATGCAGCCCGGTCAGCAGATCGATTTCCTGCAGATTGGAGGATGAGGAGACGATGGGATTGATGGGATCGGTCATCGGGATCCGTCCTTTCTCCCTGCTTCCGGGACCGCAAGTCCGCCTGCCCGCCCTGTCGCGGGCTGCGTCCGTCGGCGCCCGCCGATTGATATTATTGCCCATCAATTATATCGGATAATCGGAATGCGATGCAATCAGGGCGAGGTCCTCTCTTCTTCCCGGTAGAGCACTTCGTTCCCGAGCATCGCATCCTGCCGCTCCGGACCGGCGGATGTGTCGGGCAGAAAAGCCGAAACCAACTGGTCGACCGTCATCTGCCGGTCGTCCGCGCCGGCGGCCGACGGATCCAGCGCGTGTTCGATTCCCTGCAGGGTTCCGACCATCAGCATCTCCATCGGGGGGAGGTCGGCGACCGATTCCAGCCCGAACTCCCTCAGGAACATGTCGGTGGTCTCGAACAGCGTCGGCCGCCCCGGCGCCTCCAGCGTCCCGCATTCCCGAACGAGGCCCCGCTCGACCAGGCGGGCCAGGATCCCGTCGCTACCGACTCCCCGGACCGCTTCGATGCGGGATCGGGTGACCGGCTGGTTGTAGGCGACGATGGCGAGGGTTTCGTAAGCCGCCTGGGAAAGCGGCGGCCGGTTTCTCGGTTGGAAAAGCAGCCCCATGACCGTGTTCATGCAGGGTTTAGTGGTCAGCGTATAGGTATCCCGGATACGACAGATCACAATGCCGCGCGCCGGATCCGCGTCCATCTTGCGGATCATGTCCTGAAGCAGCTTGGCGACCGGTTCCTTCTGGAGTCCGGTGACCGAGGCGATGCGGTCCAGCGGGATCGGATCGCCCGCCGCGAACAGGATCGCCTCGATCGCGGCTTCCAGATCGGCCGGATCGACGGACGGCTGCCGATCGGACGCACTCTCCCGGGAGAGATCGTCCGCGGTCTGGTAGGAGAGCCCATCCGGCATCGGGACGGCGGTCGCGTCACTCATGTCATGTCCTCCCTGTCAAAGGTAATCGGCGCGGTCGTTTCGGCCGTCTGCAAGAAAGTGCTTGAGATCCTCATCCTCCGGATCGGGCGACCCGTCGGCGGAACTGACCAGGATCACGTCGAAAGGCCGGTCCTGTGTCACGTGGACCTTGTTCAGCTTCAGCAGCTCGAGCAATGCCAGAAATCCGGTCACACGGTCGGTACGGGTCGTCGTCTGAGGCGGAAACAGTTCATGGAACAGCAGCGTGGTGCGTGAAACGATCCTGCGCCAGATGTACCGGACCTTGTCGCGCAGCGATACCTTCTCCCTCCGGAGAATATGGGTCATCCGTGCGGACAGGTCGTTGAACCGGATCCGGTTGCGCGCGCTCACCGACTCGCAGGCTTCAAAGAAAGCGTCGCGGTGGACGGGAGCGTCGAGCCGGACCGGATCGAGTCCCAGATTCACCGGGAGTTCCGGCAGACGCCCGATACAGGGGGAGAACCGGTCGTACGCAGCGCGCAGGTCTTCGGCGATGGCACGGCAACGGCGGTATTCCAGGAGCCGGATGACCAGTTCTTCGCGCGGATCGGCTTCAGGATCCTCGGCAGCCGTTTCCCGCGTCGGCAGCAGCATGCGGGACTTGATGTGCAGCAGCGTCGAGGCCATCACCAGAAACTCGCTGGCGATCTCCAGATCCATGGACAGCATCCCCTGCAGATACGTCAGGTACTGGTCCGTGATCTGCGAGACCGGGATGTCGTAGATGTCGATGCGGTGCCGCTCGATCAGATGCAGGAGCAGATCCAGAGGACCCTCGAATCCGGCGGTGCGGATGATGTCAGGGGCTTCCGACGCGCCGGGCATCAGAGCAGTTTCCAGAGTTGTTCGAACAGGAAATTGATCGGTTTGAAGATGACGTAGTCAAACGGGATTCGGACATACCCCAGCAGGGTGCCGAGAAAACCCCGGCCGAACAGCACCAGCACCAGAAACGCCATGCCGATGTACCGTTCGTACTGCATGACCTTGTAGTACACGCTGTTCGGGAGGAGGGATCCGAACACCTTGGATCCGTCGAGAGGCGGGACCGGAAGCAGGTTGAAAACAGCCAGTACAAGATTCGAGGAGTACATCTGGACTGTCAGCTTCAGGAAAAAGACGGCTATGGAACCGGTGTCCTGCGTGATCTGCAGGATCGTCAGCACAATGAAGTAGAGAATGCAGGACACGGTGGCCAGCACGAGGTTGGATACCGGTCCGGCGAGACTGACCCGCATCATGCCGGACTTCATGGTGACGTTGCGGGAGAACCGCGCCGGATTGACCGGCACCGGCCTGGCCCACCCGATCCCCCCGATCAGGAACAGCAGCGAACCGACCGGATCCAGATGGCGGAGCGGGTTGAGCGTCAGCCGGCCCTGCAGCGCCGCGGTATCGTCGCCCAGGCGGTTGGCAACCCACGCATGTGAAAACTCATGGAACGAGAGGGACAGACACAGGACAAACACCGTGATCAGCAGACTGGCGGGATCACGGACGAGATCGGTCAGAAAACTGGCGGTCACCACAGGCATATCATAGTCCTTCCGGAATGAGATCGTTGCGGACAAGGTCCTCGTAGGTCTCCCTGCGAACGATCTCCATGGCCGATCCATCTCTGCAGAGCACGACGGCGGGCCGGGGATTGCGGTTGTAGTTGCCTGCCATCGAATAATGGTAGGCCCCGGTCGCAAGCACCGCGACAACGTCGCCTTCGCGGAGCGGCGGCATCGGGACGTTCTCCTGGATCAGGTCGCCGGTCTCGCAGCATTTGCCCGCGATGGTGACCGGATACTCCCGCGCAGCATGCGGATCGTCCGCACGCACGAGTTCGTAGGCTGCATGGTAAAGCGCATACCGCGGATTCTCGTACATCCCTCCGTCCACCGCGACATAGGTCCGGATCCCGGGGATCGTCTTGACCGATCCGACCGTGTACAGGGTCGTTCCGGCCGTTGCGACAATCGCGCGGCCGGGTTCGATGAGGACGTCCGGAAACGGGAAAGCCCGGTCGGCGCATACCGCTCGGACCGCATCGGCGACCGGGGCCAGGATCGCGTCCGGTTCGGACGGTGTATCGGACGCCGTATAGCGGATTCCATATCCACCGCCCAGATTGAGTTCCTCCAGCCGAACCCCCGTATGGACTGCAAAATCCGCGAGGAATCCGGTCATGATCCGTGCCGCTTCGACAAACGATTCGGATCCGAAGATCTGGGATCCGATATGGCAATGGACGCCGCGGACCCGGATGCCCGGGAGTCCCATGGCCCGGATCATCTCCCGCTCCGCTTCACCCGTTTCGAGTGCGAAACCGAACTTGGAGTCGATGCTGCCGGTACGGACGTACTCGTGGGTATGCGCGGACACACCCGGCTTGATGCGGAACTGGACGTCGGCAGTGACGCCCATGCCGGCGGCGATGGACGACAGCCGGTCCAGTTCGGCGGAATTGTCCACCGCGATCCGGCCGATCCCGGCGGCAAGCGCTTCCCGGAGTTCCGCCGGAGTTTTGTTGTTCCCATGGAAAACGATGTCCCCCGGATCCAGTCCGGCACGCAGCGCGGTATACTGCTCGCCCCCCGACACCACGTCCGCGCCCAGTCCTTCGGAAGCCGCAATGCGCAGGACCGCTGTCGTGCTGAGCGCCTTGGACGCGTACAAGACGCGGGCGGAC
>JAGOFF010000142.1 GCA_017997315.1 Clostridia bacterium | reverse complement strand
GGTTCGGGGCACG
The DNA here is from genome assembly GCA_017997315.1 of Clostridia bacterium. GTDB lineage: Bacteria > Bacillota > Clostridia > Saccharofermentanales > UBA5734 > JAAYKS01. Next base: position 6,007 of record JAGOFF010000142.1, on the reverse strand, counting down.
GCACGACGCCGTCTGTGAAATGGTTTTCAACACCGGACTGACCGGATATCTTGAGTTGCTGACGGACGCCTCCTATGCCGGCCAGGGGATCGTCATGGCGTCACCGATCATGGGAAACTACGGGATCTTTCCCGAGCACGGCGAGTCCTGGAAACCGTGGGTGGAGGCAATGGTCATAAGGGATCTGACGCTTCTGGACAACGACATGCGGCAGGCGGGCAATCTGGACGCCTACCTGGCGGACAACGGCATCCCCGGGCTGACCGGGGTGGACACCCGTGCGCTCACCCTGCGCCTCCGCTCTTCCGGCACCATGAACGGCCTGATCACGGACGCGGACCGGCTCGACAAGGGGGAGGCGATGGAACGGCTCCGCACCCATGTCAACAAGGATCCGGTCGCACGCGTCAGCCGCAGGGACCGCGCATTCCTTCCCGCACGGGCTGATGCGCCCGACGGCCGCCGGTACCGGGTCGCGATGCTCGATTTCGGGCTGAAACAGAACATTGTGCGCAAGCTCAACGACTTCGGATGCGACGTCACCCTGTATCCATGGGAAACGCCGGCCCCCGAGATCCTCGGTACGGACCCCGACGGCGTCATGCTCAGCAACGGCCCAGGGGATCCCAAGGACTGCGCCCCGATCCTCCCGGGCATCCGTGCGCTGATGGACTCGGGGGTGCCGATGTTCGCCATCTGCCTGGGCCACCAGCTCGCGGCGCTGGCGGCCGGAGCCGACACCTATAAACTGAAATACGGCCACCGGGGCATCAACCACCCTGTCAAGGACCTCCGCACCGGGCGGGTCGCCATCACATCGCAGAACCACGGATACGCCGTGGACGCCGGCAGCGTCGACCCGTCGGTCGCGGCCGTCACGCACGTCAACCTGAACGACGGTTCCGTCGAGGGGCTGGAGTACCGCGACCGTCCGGTCTTCACGGTCCAGTACCATCCGGAAGGTTCGCCGGGTCCCAGGGATTCGGAACCCCTTTTCCTGCGTTTCAACGGACTCATGTCCGTCCGGCGGTGAGCGCGGCCGCGCCGGACAGGGAACCCGGACGCGGAAGCCGGCGGGGGCGCCGGTTCCGTGTTGCCGCCGCGACGCTGGCCGGACGCGTCACGTATTTTCTGCTGCGCGCGGCGGGCCGGTCCGCGACCACGCTGCCCGGGCGCGTCGCGCTCGCGGCGGATCCGGGTCTGCTGGGCGTGCTGGCGGCGCGCCACCGCATCATCCTGGTCACCGGAACCAACGGAAAGACCACAACCGCGCGGATGATGACCGGAATCCTGCGGCGATCCGGATACCTGGTCGCGGACAATCCCGCAGGGGCCAACCTGGACTCCGGCCTGACCACCGCCCTCCTGACGGGTGAAACCCGCAAGGCCCGCGCCGGCCAGACCCGCTTCGCGGTGCTCGAGGTCGACGAAGCGGCGTTTGCCGCCACCGCCGCCCGGCTGGCGCCCGAGGTCTGCGTGGTCACCAACATTTTCCGGGACCAGCTCGACCGGTACGGGGAGCGCGACGCGATGCGCGGACTCATCGAGACCGGCCTTTCGGTTACGGTGCAGGGGAATGCGGGAAAGACGTCCACCCTGGTCCTCTGCGCGGACGACCCTCTCTGCGCCTCCCTCGCGGATCCGTTCCGCGGGAATCCGCGGGTGCGGACGCTCTATACCGGGATGGACCGTGCAGACATGTCCGCCGGCGGACAGTCCGGATCCCTCCCGGAAGAAGCGGCGCACTGCCCGGACTGCCGCGCCCGATACCGCTACGAAGCGACCGCCTACGCCCATCTGGGAGACTATCGCTGCCCGGTCTGCGGACGTCGCCGACCCGAGCCGGATATCCGGTTCCGCATGCCCGCGGAGCCGCTCGATTCCGCCGTTGACTTTGTCCGCCGGGAAGGCGGTGGGGCGGATGAAACCGCTGTGCGCACCGCGGTCGCCATTCCCGGCCGGCATAATCTGTACAACGCCGTCAGCGCGCTTTCCGCCGTGACCGCGGCCGGAATTCCGTTCGACTCCGCCTGCGCCCTGCTCTCGGAGGTCACACCCGCGTTCGGCCGGATGGAGCGCCTGACGCTGGACGGAAAAACGGTCTGGATGATCCTGGTCAAGAACCCGGCGGGCATGGACCGCGCGCTGGAGCATGTCTGCGCCGCGCCGGACGCCGGGGCCGTATATTTCCTGCTCAACTCCGCGGACGCGGACGGACGGGACACCTCCTGGATCTGGGACGCGCGGTTCGAGGACCGCGCGCTGCCGCAACCGGTGTTCGTGTCCGGCCGGCGGACGTGGGACATGGCGCTCCGCCTGCGGTATGCCGGGCTCGAGTCCGGACGCATCCGCGCGGGCCAGGAAGCCGGGGATCTGCTGAAGGAGGCGCTTGCCGCCGTACCGGAAGGCAAAGCGCTCTACCTGCTCCCGAACTATACCGCGATGCTGGATCTGCGCGCGGGTCCGCTCCGGCGCTACGGCGTCCGGGTTTTCGGCGAGGAGGACAACAATCGGTGAGCGACACGGTGATCCGGCTCCGGCATCTGTATCCCGACCTTCTGAACCTGTACGGTGACCGGGCCAACGTTCTGGCCCTGCGCCGGCGCTGCGAATGGCGGGGGATCCGGTTCGAGGCGGAAGGTGTGGGCATCGGGGAGCGGTTCGATCCGTCCTCCTGCGACATCGTGCTGCTGGGCGGCGGACAGGACGCGGAACAGGAGAAGGTCGGCCGGGATCTTGCGGACGGCAACGGCGACGCCGTCCGGGAGGCGGTCGAGGCCGGGGTGGTGTTTCTGTGCGTGTGCGGGGGGCTCCAGATGATGGGCCGGTTCTATCGGACAGCCTCCGGCGAGACCGTGCCCGGACTGGGAGCGATCGATCTGGAGACGCATGCGGGGGCGGTCCGGATGATCGGGGACGTCGTCGGGTGCAGTGAACCGCTGCAGCTGTCCGGCCGGGATCCGATCCTGGTCGGCTTTGAGAACCATGCGGGCAAGACCCGCCTCGGTCCGGGTGTCCGCCCGTTGGCGATCGTGGGGCGGGGACACGGAAACAATGGTGAAGACCGCACGGAAGGTGCAGTTTATAAAAATACGTATTGCACATATCTCCATGGCGGCCTGCTTCCCAAGAATCCGGACCTGGCGGACCATCTGCTGGCCATCGCGGTAAAACGTCAATACGGTCCGGAAATGTGCGCGTTCGACAAACCAGGGGAACTGGACGAGCCGTTTTCAGAGAATGCAAGAAAATTCTACCCGCTTGCAAACCGGTCGAAATTTCATCGTTGACACCTCCCGGGGTCGAATGCTAGAATCACTGCGACATGGGCGAGGGAGCTCCGGCCGTTTCCGGCTGGGGCTTTTTGTTTTTTTTCAAGGAGGGATCAATAATGGCCAAGTACAGCGTACAGGACATCATCCGGATCGTCGAGGAACAGGATGTGCGGTTTATCCGGCTCCAGTTCACGGACATCCTCGGATCGCTCAAGAACATGGCGATCACGGCCAGCCAGCTGAGGAAGTCGCTGTCGAACGAGGTGATGTTCGACGGTTCCTCCATCGAAGGGTTTGTCCGGATCGAAGAGTCGGACATGTACCTGCGGCCCGACCTCGACTCGTTCGTGATCTTTCCGTGGCGCCCGCAGCAGGGCAAGGTCGCGCGCATGATCTGCGACGTCTACACGACGGACGGGCAGCCGTTCGCCGGCGATCCCCGCCATGTCCTGCGCAGGGTGCTCGCCGAGGCGGAGGAGATGGGATACCGGTTCGATGTCGGACCCGAATGCGAGTTCTTCCTGTTCCAGTTCGACGACGACGGCAAGCCGACCACCGAATCCCGCGACACGGGCGGATACTTCGACATGGAGCCCATCGGACAGGGGGAGGACATCCGGCGGGAGATCGTGCTGACCCTCGAAGATATGGGATTCGAGATCGAAGCCTCGCACCACGAGGTGGCGCTCGGCCAGCACGAGATCGATTTCAAATATGACAACGCGCTCCGGACGGCGGACAACATCATGACGTTCAAGCTGGTGGTCAAGACCATCGCCAAGCGGTACGGCATGCATGCGACGTTCATGCCCAAACCGGTCTTTGGAATCAACGGATCGGGGATGCATACGAACATGTCGCTGTCCAGGGACGGACGGAACGCGTTCTACGACGCGGAGGCGCCCGACGGGCTGTCCTCGGACGCCCGGTACTTCATCGGCGGACTGCTCCGGCACGTAAAGAGCATGACCGCCGTCACCAACCCGCTGGTCAACTCCTACAAGCGGCTGGTGCCGGGATACGAGGCCCCCTGCTACATCGCCTGGTCCGCCAGGAACCGCAGTCCGCTCATCCGCATCCCAGCGGCCCGCGGGAACGCCACGCGCGTCGAACTGCGGTGCCCGGACCCGGCCTGCAACCCGTATCTGGAGCTTGCGTTGTGCCTCGCGGCCGGCCTCGACGGGATCCGCAACCGCATCGATCCGCCCGCGAGCGTGGACTCGAACATCTTTGCGATGTCCGAAGCCGAGCGGCTGGCGAAAGGGGTGGAGAACCTGCCGGGCAGCCTGGAGGAGGCGCTTGCCGAGATGTCCCGCAGCGAACTGGTCAAAGCGGTGCTGGGCGATCATGTCTACAGCAAGTACATGGAGGCGAAACGTGCGGAGTGGGACGCGTTCCGCACCACCGTCACCGAATGGGAGCTGGACCGGTATCTGCTGCTGTACTGATCCCCGGCCCGAAACCGGATGCGGCTGACGCCGGAGCTTCCGAGGGAGGTGGCGTGACGTGAGAAACATCATCCTGGCCTTCCCGGACGAGTCCATGAGTGATAAAATCCGGCGGATTTTCCTGTCCGCCGGGATCCAGGTCGCCGGAACGGCCGCAAGCCGGACCCAGCTGCTGCAGACCGCGGCCCGGCTGGACGGGGGAGGGGTCATCGTCCTGCCCGCATGGCTGTCGGGATCCCCGTCCGCCACGCTGACTTCCGACCTGTCCGAAGACTACGATCTTCTGGTCCTGCTGTCCGGGAACGAGATGTGGGACAACAGCCGTGCCGGGGTGTTCGCGCTGCGGGCTCCGATCCGCCCCATCGAACTGCTCGATTCGGTCCGCATGCTGCTCGAGACCCGCCAACTGGCGGCCGGAACCCGTCATGCGAAGATCATGCCTGCCGTACCGGAGGTCACGGCAACGGACAAAAGGGAACACCGGCCCCCTGCACGCAGCGAGTCGGAACGGAAGATCATCGACCAGGCAAAGCAACTGCTCATCGTGCGCAACAACATGTCGGAGGAACAGGCCCACCGCTTTCTGCAGAAGAGAAGCATGGATTCCGGGAATCCGCTGGTGGCGGTCGCACGCCAGATCCTCGACACCTGACACGGACCGGCAGCGGCCGGCAGCAAGGAAAAGGAGCCTGAACCGACATGGCGAAAGCGAACGCGGATTTTCTGAAACTCCCCGGCAGCTATCTTTTCTCCGGAATCGCACAACGGGTGCGCGCCTTCTCGGAGGCCCATCCCGAACGGGACATCATCCGGCTCGGGATCGGCGACGCGACGCGTCCTCTCGTACCGGCCGTCGTCGCCGCCATGCACGCCGCATGCGCGGAAATGGGGGCCGCGGAAACCTTCCGGGGATACGGCCCGGACCACGGCTACGGATTCCTGCGGGACGCCATCGCGCGGCACGACTACCAGGAACGCGGACTGGACGTCGACGCGGACGAGATCTTTGTCAGCGACGGGGCCAAATCCGACACCGGCTGCATCGGCGAGATCTTCTCCGACGATTCGACGGTCGCGGTATGCGATCCGGTCTACCCGGTCTATGTGGACACTGCGGTCATGTCCGGCCGAGCGGGGGAGCTCCTGCCTGACGGGCGATGGAGCCGGATGGTCTACCTCGATTGCCGCGAGGAGAACGGATTCGTCCCCCGGCTGCCGACCGGTCCGGCCCCCGACATGATCTTTCTGTGCTTCCCGAACAATCCGACCGGATCGGTCATGGAC
>JAGOFF010000143.1 GCA_017997315.1 Clostridia bacterium | reverse complement strand
ATCGTTTCCTGCCCAGACACTCGCAGATCAGATTCTTCACATGCTGGCGTATCAATAAATCTGGATTTTCATAACACGGTTCGTCCAAACCACAGGCAGTGGTACGGGCCGTCTTTTGACAAGCATCTTTCATTAAACGGATATCCTCCGCTCGCCTGATGGCATGTAGAACATCGGAAAGGTCGATCTGCGCAAGGATTCGGCGTTGGATCGTCTCCGACTTTATGTCTGCATGCCTGTCCAGCTGATAAGCGGCTCGCACATAGTCTTTGTATTCATCTGTAGAATTGACCGGCTTAGTAAAAGGCGCCTTATGGAGCAGTAGCCAAAGGTCAAAGTTCATGTTGGAGTAGCTGGGCCATATATGCTTTCGTGAGCAGAGATGAAGTGCCTTGCAGAATTCATCTTCTTTGTTGTCGTGGTCAAAAACAGCACTGATCTTCTGAGCCCCGGATGATCTCGCCCTTTGCGCTCGTTGAACAACGACCAATGGTGAGCTGCCGCCAACATCTTCGTACTGGACAACTAATGTTTTAGACGGATCGTTCCGATCGAGGATTGCTTTTAGATGTTTGAAATACAAAAGTTCCTGGTTCCCCTCTACCGCTCCGATCAACGGGTAACGTTCAAGTTGAACCTGACGACTCCGTTGAGTACCCCCCATATAGCGCCCTCCTACTTCTCGAAATACTGCGTCAATGCCTGCCGCACCGCCTTGCTGAGGTTGATATTGGGAAGAGCGCCGTACTTCCCCTCCAGGTAGTTTTTCAAATAACTCTCGTCGTTCCGGACCGGCTTGTTCCCTGACGTCTTGAAATCCGCCAAGGTATACAGTCTGCTCTCGAAGTTCTCCGGGTCCTTCTCGACAAATGCCAAACTGTCCCGCCGGAGAATCGATGAGTCCATCAGGATGGCGCTATGGGTAGTGAATATCAGCTGCGCTCCTTTGCGGTTGAGTTCTGGATCCATAAAAATCCCCGCGATTTTTGCCAGAACGAAGGGGTGCAATGAAATATCCAGTTCGTCGACGACCACGGTTCTGCCGTATTTCAAGGCGTCGAGAAACGGCATCAGATAACGGAACAACTGCAGGGTTCCCCTGGATTCCATTGTTTCCGCCGGAACTACATGTGTGGTGTCGCCGCGCTTGTACAGGGAGAATAGAACATACGCTTGACCCGATCCCGTGATGTCATTTATTAGCTGGACCTGCTGACTGCCCATATCCGCTGAACGGAGAAAAGCGTTCATCAGATCCGATGCTTCGCGGGCTTCCGCATCCGATCGATATGCAATCATAGGACCATCCCGATCGGTGTAGATCTGGAGACTCACGGACATCCAGGACTCGATCCAGCGAGCGATGGATCCGTCGGTGGAGTACTTGAACCTCCCTGTCAGGAAGAGCTCCTTTTCATTGGATGGGATGCGGAATGTCGACTCTGTAACGCTGAAATTGTTCACTAGAGATGCAGCGGGATCCGCTTCACTCAGACTGTCTTTTTGTACATGGTAGTCTTTAATATGCTCGCTAATCACGGTGGAGTTTTTTATATAGTTCGTCTTGTTCAACCAGCCGCTTTTCCGATCTCGCGAGTAGATCTCATCTCCTTCTACAACCAGTTTTTCTCCGGCGATGATCACTTCCCCCTTATCGTCCACATCCAGCGTTACTTCATACTCGATCGTCTTGTCATCCTGGATGAACACAATCCCCAAGACAACAGGTTCCTTGTTATCGTCGTAGAGGAAGCGAAGGTTCATCTGATTCAACTGCGAATCGACCCGTAGCGCCTTTGACACGTTTCCTGTTTCGACCAGATTGCGGAAAAACCGTAATGCCGTGATCAGGTTCGTTTTACCGCCGGCGTTGGGACCGAAGAGGACGCAGACCGGAAGGACCCGCTTCGGATCCTTGCTTCTCCGGATGAGCGAATCGTTGTGATCGCGCTGATTCGAAGCGATCATGGACAATGTGTTCATACTGCGGAACGATTTGAAATTTCCGACCCGAAATTCCAGAAGCATACAGCCGCCCTCCATTTCGTTGGCTTCAGTATACCGCTGTTATCAGACCCTGTGTGCCTATTTGAGATATTTTCTCAAATGATTTAGAAGAAGCTATCCGCCGACCATCCGCAGGAACACCTCCGCGAGCTGCGGGTCGAACTGCCAGCCCCGACCGGCGTCGATCTCCCGGATGGCGTCCGACCATTTCATCGCGGGCTTGTACGGGCGTTCGTGCGTCATGGCATCCCAGGCGTCCGCGAGCGAGACGATGCGCGCGAGCAGCGGAATGTCCTGGCCCGCGAGCCCGCGGGGGTAACCGGTGCCGTCCCAGCGCTCGTGGTGCGACCGGATGTCTTCGCTGATCGAGCTCGCGTGCGGGATCAGGCTTACGATGCGCGCCCCGATGTCCGGATGGGTACGCATGACCGCCCACTCCGCCTCGTCGAGCGGGCCGGGCTTGAGCAGGATGCTTTCGCTGATCGCGACCTTGCCGATGTCGTGCAGGTTGGCGAGCAGTTCCAGGTTGGCGTACTGGCTGGCGGGAAGCCCGATCGCGCGCGCCATCGCGAGCGACAGGTCCTTGAGCCGCAGCGCGTGCTCCTCGGTCTCGATGTACCGTTCGTGCAGCAGCGCGAGCAGCGTCTGGATGGGGGCGGACAGCAGGGAGTCGGTATGGTTGAGCTTGTCCTCGAGCAGCCGGTTTTCCGCGAGGGAGCAGGCGGCCTGCAGGTGCCCGTCACACTCCGCGGCGGTCGCGATCCCGCACGAGATCCCGACCGGGAATCCGAGACGGCTCCCGTCCTTGAACTGCGCGGCCAGCCGGCGTGCGATCCCGTAAGCCTGGTCGGTGCGGGTGTCGTGGAGCAGCACGATGAATTCATCGCCGCCCGCGCGCGCGATGGGGGTGCGGGGCGGGGCGATCGTGCGGAGCTGGCTTGCGACCTCGACCAGAACCCGGTCGCCGGTCTGGATGCCGCGCTGCTCGTTGATGGTGCGCAGGTTGTTGATGTCGATCGACAGCACGGTGGTGTCGGATTCCGCGGTCGGGAGTCCCGACGGCTGGCCCTCGAGCCGGGCTTCGGCTTCGGCGAGGTGCCCGCTGATCCAGCTGCGAGAGTAGACGCCTGTGAGCTGGTCGTGGGTGGAGAGGAACGCGGCCTGTTCCACTTCGGCGTTCAGACCGGACAGGTCGGTGACCGTGCACAGGAGATACTCCCCTCTCTCCCCTTCGATACGGGAGCCGGACACCCGGACATAGCGCCGGGAGCCGTCTGAGGTGCGGTGATGCATTTCGCGCGGGGCGAGTCCGGAGGGTCCGGTCCGGAGGATCTCGCAGACCGCGGGGGTCTCCTCGGGATCCAGCAGTTTGTCCAGCGGCAGGCCGGTAAGCGCGTCGCGTTCGTACCCGTACAGCGCCGCCGCCGCGGGGTTGGCGTCGAGGAGGCGGCCGTTCTTGCATCCGATCACGAGGAGCGCGGAGGGATTGTTCTCAAACATGGAGTCGTACCGACGGCGGAGGTGGCGGCTGCGCTCCATCTCGGTCTGGTAGCGAAGCGCGAGCAGTCCGACTACGATCGCGAGCAGGATCCCCGCGCCCGCGACGCTCGCTTGGGCGGCTGCGGATGGTGCGGATCCGGACGCCGCCGTGTAGTCCGCGCCCGTGAGCAGATCCGCCATCGTGGGAATCAGCATCGCGGCCGCAAGCCGCAATCCCCACAGCGCGACCAGCACCCCGAGCAGGATCTCGGAACCGAACGTGGCCTTTCGCCCGCGGCGCCGCGCGCTGCCCGGAAGCATCGTGAGTGGCACCAGGTGGGTCACGACGGACAGGACTGCGGCCGGAAGTACACGCGCGGCAAGCGGGAGCCCGGGCGGGATGTACAGCAGCGCGGACGCCAGCCCCATCCCGAGGCACAGCAGGTCCCACGCGCGGCGGTCGGCCGGGGTGCGCGAAACCTGCAGATAGTGGTCGGTGCAAGGGAGGAGCGAATGGGTGTAGGTGATCACCCCGAGCACCGCCAGCAGCGGCGCGACGGGACGGGCAGTCGGGTAGACGGCCGTCACGGTCTGCATCGCGAACGCGAAAACCAGCGCGGTCCAGCTGAGAAGCCAACGCCGGTCGAGGATGTCCAGCGCACGGTATCGGCTGTGGAGAACGGCGAAGATCCCGCCGGTCAGGATCAGCAGCGATCCTTCGATCAGGAGGCCGAGTGTCAGGTCGGGCATGGAGCCCCTCCGGTGTCCGCGATACGGTCCGGAAGGAGGGACAGCAGGATCCCGCCGCCCGGACGTTCACTCATCATATCAAGCATTCCCTTCTGACTGTTGTATCGTCCGGATTTGTCGATAAATTGAAACCTTTCTGTCACTCGTCATACAACATTTCTGCGGCGTTCGGGCGGTCCGATGCCGGCCCGGTCGGTTGTGTCGGGCCGCGACCGTTCGGTCCGGGTCAGTGAAACGGGACCGATCGGTCCCGATCATTGCAGCGGGACCGTCCGGTCCGCGTCGTACGCGGCCTGCATCGCCGCGAGGCAGTCCGCCAGTCCGGCCGCCTGCGCGCCCGCGAGGTAGTCCGCCCAGGCGGCGTCATTCCCGGGGTCCGCCGCGCCGGTGATGAAGTCCGTGACCGCGTCGCGGACATAGGCATCGACGGCTGCACGCCCGTCCGCAATCCGGGAGGCTCCCTCGGCATCCAGACTGGACGGCGGCACCCCGCAGGGGATCACCGCAGCCGAATACACCCGGGCGGCCTGCGCCTCGGCGCTTGCAGCCGGATCGCTCTCCGCGGTGACCGAAAGCAGCCGCAGCGAGGCGTCCAGACCGACCGCGGTCGGGAATGCGTCGAACCAGTGCGCGTAGGTCTGCACACCCCATTGCTCGTTACGGACGTCGATCCGGAGGGCTTCGCCGGACGTGCCGATGCCGATTCCCGTTCCGGTGTTCCCGCCGTCAGTGTTGGTGGGGGTCAGGAACCAGTCCGTCCCGAGTTCCCCGTACCGGGCATGCAGCAGGACATCCGTGTCATACGCGGCATCCAGCCAGGCCATCGCGATCTCGGGCTGGTCCGCATCCGCCGGGATGGAAGCGCGCGCCGCGTCGAGTCCTGCGTAACCGTATCGCCATGCGTACCGCACCTCCTCGGGTCCGGTCAGCGGCGGGAGCGCGGTATATTGCGCCTGTACCGCAGGATCCGTCGAGAGCGACGACAGGTTCCGTGCCGAGACGCAGGCGGCGGAGGCGATCCCGTTCTGCGCGACCCGATCGCGGAGGGAATCCGGGGTGTGCCCGGGGTAGTCCGGATCCAGGAGCCCGTCCGCATACAGCCCGGCAAGCCAGCGCAGCCCGTCGCGGTAGGCGTCCGTCACCGGCGCGTATCCGATCGCCCCATCCCGGACAAAGTACCCGTCCGCGTCCTGGATCGTGAAAGCATTCATCAGAAAATCCGTGGGCCGCGCGAACGCGACGTCCCGGGACTCCGCACCGGTCCATCCGATCTCGTCCGTATCGTCTCCGTCGCCGTCCGCGTCCGCGTCCCGGACCCATATCAGGAACGCGCGGAACTCTTCCGTGGTGGTTGGCATACCGGGTGTGTACCGTTCCAGAAAGCCGGTATGGATCCACAGCCGCATGCCGGTGTCGTCCGGATCCTCTGCGCCCTCGATGGCGCCGGCGGGCAAGGCGTACACGTGACCGTCCGGGGAGGCCAGCGCACCCGTGTCCGTCCCGGCGCGCTCCAGCCGCGCGGTGAGCCGGGGCGCGTTCCGGCGGATCAGCCCCTCCAGCGGGAGCAGCGTGCCGTCCGCCCCCCGCGCCGCTGCGGTCGCGCGGTCCATCGGTAGCAGGCAGACGTCGCCGAGCGGGACGGCCAGTCCCGCACGTGCGTCCACATCCGCATGGACGAGGAACTCCACGCGCACGTTGGTGCGGTCCTCCAGCCAGGTCGTGAGCCGGTTTTCTCCATATCCGTATGAAACGACGTACTCGTTGTGCGCGAGCGATACCTGGAG
>JAGOFF010000141.1 GCA_017997315.1 Clostridia bacterium | reverse complement strand
CCTCAAGCACGAGCACGACTTCGCCGGATGAGACCGGATCGCCCGGCTGCTTGAAGATGCCGAGGATGGTGCCCGGCATCGGGGACGCGATCGTATCGCTGCCTGCAGGGATAGCGGATGCGGGCGGCTTCGCCGCGGCAGGAGCCGGCGCGGCGGGAACCGACGGGGCCGGTGCGGCGGCGGTATCCGATATCGACAGTACCCGGGCTTCGCCCTCCTCGACTTCCACTTCGTAATTCTTGTTGTTGAGGGTCACCACGTACTTCATGCCGTTTCTCCTTCGTCCATTGCACGGATGGATTTAAAGTATAGCCGCGCGGGATCGATGCCGGTCTCGTCCAGAATGATCGCCATGATCATCGCCGCGGTCTTGTCGTCGACTCCGGTCAGACGGACCGTGCCGGGATCGGCTTCGGCTGCCGCCGTTGTGGCGGATTTTGCCGGCACAGCCGGTGCCGTCTGAGCGGCGGGTTTCCCCTTGCGCCCCAGAAACCGGTTGACGATAAACGTCTGCAGATTCACAAGGAGAATCAGCAGGACAAGAACCAGGAATACGACACCCATCCCGAAAACGGATGTGGCAAGGCTGTTCACAATATCCATGCGCTTCTCCTCTACTGGATCTTCCGGACGCTGTAGGTCGCCCGGTTGCTCCGCTTCTCGGCACGCGCCGCGAAGAACTTCTCCGCGATCTGCGGGAAAAGCAGGTAATCCAGCACGTCCTCGTCGCTCTCCGCAATCCCGGCAAGCGCGGCTTTGGCCTTGTCGAACTCGGGAGCCAATGTGTCCGCGTACCGCCCGGTGATCGGCTTGTCCTCCCCCAGAACGGAGCGGACGAGGGTCTCGTCCAGTTCTCCGGGGGCTTTCCCGTATTCTCCGCGCAGGTAGGCTTTGACTTCTTTGGAGATGTTTTTGTACCGTTCGCCCGCAAGCACGTTGCTGGCGGCCTGGACGCCGACGATCTGGCTTGTCGGGGTGACCAGCGGCGGATATCCGAGGTCCGCGCGGACTCGGGGGGTCTCCTGGAGCACTTCGTCCAGGCGGTCGATCGCATTCTGCTGCTTGAGCTGGGAGATCAGGTTCGACAGCATCCCGCCCGGGATCTGGTATACCAGCGCGTCGGTTTCGGTACCGAGCACATAGGGATCCAGCAGATGGTCGGCCAGGTACTTGTCCCGGACCGGCTTGAAAAAGTCGTTGATCTTCTTCAGGGTCTTCTCATCCAGTCCGGTGTCGAATCCCATCTGCCTGAGCGCGTAGTTCATCGATTCGGTCGCGGGCTGTGAGGTTCCGCCGGAGAACGCGGAAATGGCGGTATCGATGCCGTCGCAGCCCGCCTCGGCCGCCTTGAGCAGCGTCATCGGGGCCAATCCGGTCGTGGAGTGCGTATGGACGATAACCGGGATCCCGACGTTCTGTTTCAGGCCGGAAACAAGATCGAATGCCTCCTGCGGACTCATGATGCCCGCCATGTCCTTGATGCAGATGGAATGGACTCCCATCTTCTCGAGATCGCGGCCCAGGCGGATGTAGCTGTCGATGTTGTGGATCGGGCTGAGGGTGTATACGATCGTGCCTTGAGCGTGGCCTCCGCAGCGGACGGTTTCGTCGACCGCCACCTCGATGTTGCGAAGGTCGTTGAGCGCGTCGAAAATCCGGATGATGTCGATGCCGTTCTGAATGGAATGGCTGACAAATTTCCGGACGACGTCGTCGGAGTAATGCCGGTAGCCAAGAATGTTCTGGCCGCGCAGCAGCATCTGAAGCCGGGTGTTCTTGACACGTGCCTTGATCTTGCGCAGTCTCTCCCATGGATCCTCGTCCAGGAAGCGGAGGCAGGAGTCGAAGGTTGCGCCTCCCCAGCACTCGATCGAATGGTACCCGGCCTGGTCGATGACTTCCAGGATGCTCTCAAAATCCTTCTCCGGCATTCTTGTCGCAACCAGAGACTGGTTCGCGTCACGCAGGACCGTTTCTGTAAATTGAATTTTCATTCTGAAACTCCTTACTCCAAGGGGTGATTCTCGGAAGTCCCTATTCTACCATCCATCGGAGAGGTTTTCGACCTTTTGAACCTTTTCGGGTTTCTCCGCCGAGGCGCAATACGCGTCCCAGGCCGCTTCCGGCATCATGTACGGAAGTTCCTGTCATCCTCTTTGCGCGGAACGACATCCGCGGTTTCGACGAAATACCGCAGCATCCGTTCCTTGAGAACGGACAGCACTCCGGCGGCTGCCGGATCGTCGATCCGGTTGACGGTCTCGTCCGGATCGTTCACCAGATCGTACAATTCGTGCTTCTCATACACCCGGTACACGTACTTCCACTCCCGCGTCCGGACCATGATGGCTTTGGTGTGTTCCGGGCCGTTCCGCTGCTGCAGTGCGATCCGGGGCATGTAAAGTCCGGTGGGGCCGGCCAGCTGGATGGACTGGTACTCCGAGCAGTGCCACTCGTCCCGCATGCGTCCCCCTTCGCTGAACACCGCATCCCGATGGACGGTTTCCCGTCCGGTAATGACCGGGATCAGGGACTTCCCGAACGAAGTGTATCCGAGGTCGAGATCCGCCAGTTCGGCCACCGTCGCGGAAAAATCCACCAGTTCGACCAGTACGTCGGAGATCCCGGGCTTCGCCGCGCAGGATTTCGGGGGCTTCACGATGAACGGGACGCGGGTCAGGCAGTCCTGGAACGTGTTCTGGGTCTTTTCCACCAGCCCGTAATCCCCGGTGAAATCCCCGTGGTCGCTGAAGAAGAACACTGCGGTATCGTCGTAGCGCCCGGCTTCCCGCAGTGCGTCCAGCAGCATCCCGTACTGCGTGTCGACGCGTGTGCACATCCCGAGGTAGGTCGCCTTGAGATCGACCATCCGTTCTTCGCTCCAACCCTGCATCCGCTGGGACTCCCACAGCCCCCGCAGCAGGGACGGCTTGTCGTCCCAGTTCTCATACGGCTTCACCGGCGGTTTGACGCGGGATCGGTCGATCCGGCTGTAGTAGGGTTCTTCGACCCCGTACGGGGGATGCGGATACGAGATGGGCAGGTAGACGAACAGCGGCTTTTCCCCGTCATAGGAGCGGATGAAGTCGATCGCGTCCAGGACCTGCGCCCAGTCGCCGTCCACATACTCCGCAGCTCCGTCGCGCGGGGTCACTTTCCCCGCCAGGAACGAGTAGTAGTTGTCCCCGTCCGGATGGCCGCGCCAAGCGGTGTCCCCATGGAGATTGCGGCCGGTGATCGTACGTTTCGGACGGTTGTATACGTCGCAGAAAGCCTCATGGCCGTACTGCCCGGGGATCACGTCGTTCTTCCCGCCCCACCAGACGAAATATCCGTTCTCCCGCATCGTCCTCAGCAGCATCGGCTCGTCCGGATGCAGCATGTGGTGCATGGTGCGGTGGCCGCGCACATGCGGGTACCAGCCGGTCAGGAAAGAGCACCGCGAAGGAGTGCAGACCGGATTCTGGCAGAACGCCTGCGAAAACGAAACGCCGTCTGTTTCGCAGGTCCGGTCCAGGTTGGGGGTGACGGCGCCTTCGCATCCCAGGTGAGCGAGCGCGTCCGCCCGGAACTGGTCGGGATTGAAAAAGAGGATGTCGGGTTTCTTCTTCATCGCTTGCTCCTCAGTGGTGCAGAAGGGCCATGGCATGGCCGTCAAAAAGGTCACATTGATTATAAGGGGTTTCCCTGCCTGCTGCATGGAGCATCCGGGACTTCGCCCGGATTTCGGCGTATCATGGATAACCAGTATGGGATTCCGGGAAAGCCGGAGGCCGTCCAGCCCGCCGGTTCAAGATGCTTCAGGAGGAAGACGGGATGATCCGAAACGATGCATTCGCCAATACGAAGGCCGGCAGGCTGCAAGGGGTTCAGATCAACGGCGTCTATCGGTTTCTCGGCGTGCGCTACGCGGAGTCCCCGGAGGGGGAAACCCGGTTCATGCCTCCCCGCCCGCTAGTACCCTGGGAAGGCGTGAAACCCGCGCTGGAGTATGCCGCCAAATGCTGGCAGTGCGACACCCCCCGCATGGAGGATCCCGAGATCCGCTGTACCCGGTATCCCTCCGCGTACGAGAAACTGATGACCGGCAGCAACGAGATGGGCGGCGGCTTCCAGTCCGAGGACTGTCTCGCGCTCAACCTCTGGACGCAGGGATTGAACGACGGGAAAAAGCGCCCCGTCCTGGTGTGGTTTCACGGCGGAGGAAACATCGCCGGCGCCGCGGAGGCCGACTGGCACGACGGCTGGAACATCGCCAAAAAAGAGGACGTCATCCTGATCTCGGTCGGTCACCGGTTGGGCATTTTCGGTTATCTGTATCTCTGCGGGCTGGACGAACGATTCAAGGATTCCGCCAATGTCGGCCATCAGGACATGGCAGCGGCCTTGAAATGGATCCATGACAATATAGAGGAGTTCGGCGGCGATCCGGAGAACGTCACCCTGTTCGGCCAGTCCGGCGGCGGCGGCAAGGTCGCGGCGCTCATGTCCATGCCGATCTGCAGAGGGATGGTGCACAAGGCCATCATCCAGTCCGGCGGTTTTCACGCGGGCTCCGCGGAGGAAGCGACGAAGTTCACCCTGCAGCTTCTTGACCATCTGGGGATCGGCAAGGATCACATCGAGAAACTGTATGACTACTCCGCGGCGGAGCTGATCCAAGCGCAGCGGGACATCAACAAGACCCGTACGATCGACACGTATTACGTCTGTCCCCTGGTGCTGGACGGCAGGGTCATCCGGTACGATCCGTTCGATGGCGCGGAAGGTTCCGCGTATTGCAGGGACATTCCGCTGATCACCGGCTACGACAAGGACGACGCCATTCTGTCCGCACTGTTCAATCCGAAGGCATTTGCCTGGAACATGGAAGAACTGCATGCGGCCATCGAGGAACTGGGGTACACCGCAGAACAGGCCGACCGGATCATCGCCGTATACAAAGGTCTGCTGGGCGACGACGTGCGGCCGGTTCACCTCTACACCACCCTGATGAACGACCGAAACCACAACAAGGCCTCGTACATCCGGGCCCATTCCAGAGAGATTATCGGTGGCGGCGCACCGGTCTACAACTACTGTTTCATGCGGGAAGGAAACGATCCGGACTTCAGGGCCGTCCATGGCGTCGAAATCCCCTTCTTCTTCGCAAACGCGGCGTATGCGCCCGCCCTGTGGGACTGCGAAACCCATGAGGACGCCATGAAGCTCAACGCGTCCGCCTCCGCGGCCTGGGCTTCTTTCGCCAGGACCGGCAATCCCAGCAATCCCGGAATGCCGGTCTGGAAGCCGTATGAGGAAGAGAATCGATATACGATGCTGATCAATGTGGACAGCCGGCTTGTCAGCCGGTATCACAAGGAGGCATACGAATTCATCTTCTGAAATAACCCGCTGTGGGTGCAGACATACGGGAGAGCCGGAAGTCTCCAGGAGGATGCACAAGCCAGGTACGGCTGCGTTGGCCGTACCCGGCTCCGTTCGGATTCATGATCCGGATGCCGCCTTCTTCTTGTGTATCCGGCGTATCCGGTAGTACAGCACAATCATGCCGCCTGCAACACCCATGGTCAGGACCGTCAGGAGCATCACCGGTGAACTGCCGGCGGCTTCACCTTTATTGTTGAAAAGTGTGTAGGCGTCCGTCCGGATGGCTCCTTCGATGATCCCCGTCGTAATGATGTATTCCGAAGTCATATTGTTCATATAGGTCACGACACCGCCTGAGCCCACTCTGGCTCCGCCCGCGATCTGAGAAAACTGGTTCAGCGCGGAATCGTACTTGTAGACATTGACTTGTGACCCTTCCGCCAGGTTCGTCCGGATGCTGAACTGCGCCATACCGGGCAGATTTCCGTTGTGGGCGAAAGCGAATGTAAAGGACGAGGCTCCGCTGCCGGCAGCCTGCTTCATGGCGTCGGCATTCCCTGCGTCGGCATAGAAAGCCAGATCAAACAGCTGGCCGCCATAGTCGGCATCCTTGCCGATGTTCTTGCTCATAAAGGTGATCTCGGCGTCGGGCTGGTTCAAGGCCAGGCCCGCATCGGGGCCGGCGTCTTTCAATG
>JAGOFF010000140.1 GCA_017997315.1 Clostridia bacterium | reverse complement strand
CCAGGCACGGTTCTCGACCCGGTTGATGCGCTGGTTCGAAGAGAATGCGGACCGGCTGTCGGAACGGTTGGGAGCCTTGGCTTAACCGGGATCCGTCTGCGTCAGCGCCTCCAGCGCCTCGACGAGGCGGTCGGTCTGCGCCAGCAGTTTTCCCAGCGGATACCCGTCCGGATCCGGGAGGATTTCCTCCGGCGCGGGCATCCGGGCCGCAAGCGCGCGGCAGCCCCCGACTGCGGCGGCCAGGTCTCCGGCGGTCGTGCCGGGATAATCATCCGTCGCCTGCGCCTGCTCCATCCGCGCGACGATGTCCGGGAATTCCGGCATGCGCGCAAGCAGCATCCGATCCAGGATGTCCATCACTTCACCGTAGGCACCGGTGTTGTTCCCGTCCGTATCGAATCGTCCGTAGAACAGCGCGTCGACCACCACGTGCTGATGGCAGCCCAGCAGATACGGTGACAACGGGGCGTGCACGCGCAGGGAGTCCAGCACGGACCGCTCCCAGGGAATCCCGTCCCGCCGGAGGTGGGTGACCGCGTGGAGGTCGGCGCCGTCCGGACGGGACAGCACGGCGTCCGGGGCGATCTGCCCGAGCCAGTACTCCGGGATGTCCAGGAGCTCCGGATGGCGTTCGGCGTATTTCAACGCCACATACAGATGATGGATGATCGCAGGCATGGGAATCTCCTGACCCTATGGAGCATGCGGAGCGCGGAGCGCGGAACGGACGACCGCAGCGTCTGCGCCCGGTACCGGATCACCGGAAGCAGTTCGCGCGGATCTCTTCCTCGAAAAGCCGATAGATGTCCATCCCGGCAAGCCGGTCGAAGTGCTCCTTGAGCGCAAGGGACGCGTCGATCTTTTCCCGGCCCATCTCCGGGATGCCGTGACGGCGGAAGACATCGAGCAGCCGGATCTCCAACCGTACGGCACCGTTCACCGACCCGAGCGCATCGGCCAGCTGGATCAGCCGGTCGTCGTCATCCATCTCCGTCTCCGCGAGCGCATTGAGGAGAAACGCGGTCTCCGTCTCGGAACAGTCGTTGCTGCCGCAGTACGCCCGCAGGTCGGGATACGAAAACGAGTGGGTCAGGCAGATCCGTGCGGGCGCGTCGAATCCCCGATCCCGCATCAGCGCGTGTCCGGCGATCACGTGGTGCAGCTCTCTGGGCCCCTCATACCGTCCGATGTCGTGAAGCAGACCCAGGGTATAGGCACGGTCCCCGTCCATCCCGCACCGGCGGGCGATGCTCTCGGCGATCCGCGCGGCGGTGCGGCTGTGGTCGACCCAGGGACCGGGATTGAGCTCCTGTGCCCAGGTCAGGAGCTGTTCGGCTTCGCTGCGGGAAGGGCATCCGGGATTCAACATGACGGGAGGACTCCTTTTTGCGTTGTAGTGCCAGTATACTACGGGGTATGTTGTATCTGCCGCCGTCATCCGGAACAGGCGCGATCCTTGAGGGTGCCGAAAATGTGTATGGAACGACTCATGAGGGTGCCGAAAATGTGAAATCCGCGAATGACGCATCGGATCGTTCCCGGCCGGAGGTTTGTCATGCCGAACCTGTACTTCGATCTCCTGAAAACCTGGTGCGACCACCTGGTCTCCCTCCAGCTCCGCGGTACCGGAGACCCGCGCCTGGACGGCGGCATCCTGTGTCCGTCCTGCCGGCTGATGCACGGCCGGTCGGACAATGCGATCCGCCCGCTGATGCTGCTTGCGGAACGGACGGGCGATCCGCGGTATCTGGACGCCGCGAGACGGCTGTTCGACTGGCAGGCCAACCTGCTGTGCGACGACGGCAGCCTGTACAACGATCCCAACAGCGAATGGCGCGGGATCACGGTGTTTTCCGCGACCGGCCTGTGCGAGGCGTTGTCACGGTATGGAAAGCTGCTCGACCCAGCGGAGCGGACCCGATGGGAGGCGCGGCTGGGCCGGATGGGGGAGTGGCTCTACCGCACGATCGACGAGTCGTACCCCGCCAACGTCAACTACCCGGTCGCCAACGCTGCGGCGCTGGAACTGCTGGGCGAATATTTCGGCCGGGAGGAGTACCGCGTCCGCGCACGCCGGCTGGCGGCGTTCGGCATGGCGCGCATTTCCCCGGACGGCCTGCTGTGCGGGGAGGGCCACCCGCGGGACGCGGTGACCCCGCGGGGCTGCCGGCCGGTCGACATCGGGTACAACGTCGAGGAGTCGGTGCCCGCGCTGGTCCGGTACGCGCAGGCGGCCGGAGACCGGGACATGCTGGACCGGCTGACCGGCATCCTGCTCCGGCAGCTCGGCTTCATGCTCCCGGACGGGGGATGGGACAACAGCTTCGGTTCCCGGAACAACAAGTGGACCTACTGGGGGAGCCGGACCTCCGACGGATGCCAGGGCGCGTACCTTGCGCTGCGCGACGCGCACCCCGCGTTCGCGGAAGCCGCACGGCGCAACACCCGGCTCATGGCGGCCTGCACGCACGAAGGGCTGCTCCACGGCGGTCCGCACTACGCCGAGCAGGACGAACCCCCCTGCGTGCACCATTCGTTCACCCACGCGAACGCACTCGCCGCGGCGGTCGAGTGCGGCGCGGACGCCGATCCGGAAGTCTCGGGTGTCCCGCTGCCCTGCGACGCGCCTGTCCCGCTCGCGCACTTCCCGACGGTCGACACCTGGAAGATCGCGGCGGGTCCCTGGCGCGCCACCGTGACCGGATACGATTTCGGGCTCGAGGCGGGGCACGCGTCCGGCGGCACGCTCACGCTGCTGTGGCACGAACGGCTCGGCCCGGTCGTCGCCTCGTCCGTCGTCGACTACCGGCTGGTCGAGCCGATCAACATGCAGCTCCCGCTGGACCGGTCCCGGCACCGCCCGCTCACCCCGCGCGTCGAACGGATGGTGGGCGACGCGCGGTATGCGCAGTGTTACGACACCTGCGCGGACATCCGGGCGGAGGAGGATCCGGGCGGTGTGATGGTGCGGGTGGCCGCCCGGCTCGTTTCCCGCGGGCGGATCCCATCGGATCCGCCCGCGGCCTGCACACTGGAGTACCGGTTCACCCCTCTCGGCATCCGCATCCGAGGCCGGGTGGAGGGGCCGGGCGCGGGGGACGCGATCTATGTCCTGCCGATCATCGCGGATGGGGCGCAGCTCGACAGCCCGACCGCGGAACCGGATCCGGCGCGGATCTTCTTCCTCACCGGCGGATTCGGCGCGCGGGAGTTCCGCATCCGGCCGGACGCGGACGGACGGTTCGAAATCCGGATCACTGCGGAGACATGATCCGGGGAGCGGTTTCCGGTTCATTGGGAGTCCGGCAGGCCGAAATCTATGCGGCGGTTTTTTTGGCGCCTGACCGGTAGGTCATCCAGAAAACCGGAACCGCGGCCAGCTGCGTCGATACGGAGAATGCGACCAGCAGCGGGAGCGAGACATCGTAGAGGATCCCGATCAGCCAGCTGCCGAGGAACCAGAACAGTCCGAATCCGGTCTCCACGATGCCGAAGCCGGTGGAGCGCTTCGCCTTGGGCGCCAGCACGGATACGGTCGACTTGACCACGGATTCCTGGGCGCCCATGCCGATCCCCCACAGCACAACCCCCAGCACCACCGCCGGCAGCGATGAGAAGAGGAAGATAAAGACCGCAAACGCGGAGGACAGCAGACTCGTGATCATCAGGACCCGGACTCCGATGCGGTCAAACAGCCAGCCGAAGAAGAGCGCGGCGAACGCGTCGACCGCCATCGCGGCGGCGTAGAGGAGCGGCAGTTTCTCGTCGGAGACCAACGATAACCGGGACACGTGCATCGTGATGATGGGAAAGTCCGCGAAACCGAGCGCCAGCAGGCTGATTCCGGCCAGATACCAGACAAACGACTTCGGAAACGCGAGCTTTCCGGTTCCCGGTGACTTGTCGAAATTCTCCGGATGGGGGAACTTCCGCTTTGCCATGACCAGGAGAAGCAGCGTGATGAAGGCGGGAACGGCCAGTACGGCGAAGCAGACGGCATAGGTCCGGAACAGGTCCGATCCGTCGCGCAGCGCCATGACCGCAAAGAGAATGACGGGGCCCAGGAAGGCTCCCAGCTGGTCTAAAAACTCCTGGATGGCGAAGGACTTGCCTGGCCCGACTTCGGCGGCGGCAAAAGAAACGAGAGTGTTCTTTGCGGGATACCGAATGGCTTTTCCCATACGTTCGGCGACAATCAGGATGCTTGCGAGGATCCAGCCGTTCCGGTGCACCAGCGCCAGGGCGGGGATGGCCAGCATGTTGATCGAGTAGCCGACCAGGGTCATCACCCAGTAGTTCTTCTTCCGGTCCGCGATTGGCCCGGCGATCAGTCGGAAGGCGTATCCGACAAACTCGCCCAGACCGCTGACAAAACCGATCGCCGCGGCGGAGGCGCCGGCCAGGCTGAGGTAGGCTCCGTAGATGCTGCGCGCGCCTTCGTGCGTCATGTCGGAGAACATGCTGACGACGCCCATGATCAGGATGAAGGAGAGGGCGGAAACCCGTGCTTTCTTCGTCATTCGGCATCCTCCGTTTCATCAGCCCGCCGTGAGCCGTATTCAACGGGCTCCATTGATTTATGATACGGCTTCCGCTTCTTTCGGTCAGGATCGACCGGTACGATGTTACTGGCGGGAATCGTGAGTCATTTGAATGGTTCGGTATCCGCGCGGAGGATGTCGAGGTATTCCGTATAGGCAAACACCCGGTTCCGGAGGCTTTCCGATACCTGGCGGAGGATTCCGGCGGCGATGAGCGATTTCACCGCGCCGGCGGTCGTGTTGTACGACAATCCCAGTTCGCCGGCCATCCGGGGGATTTCCACAATCGGACACTTTTCCAGATACCGTAGCACTTTCAAGAGAAGACGGCCTCTTTTCCCGCTGGTGGTTTCCCGGAGGATATTTTCCGATCGCGTACGAAGTTGAATCAGTCGTTCCGCGGATTCAATCGAATCACGGGCGGATTCGGAGACCGCCTCGACGAAGAACCGGACCCACTGTTCATACGATCCGTTGAGCCGCACATCGTTGATCCGGTCGTAATACTCAACCCGGTTTCGCTTGAAGTAGTACGAAACGCAGAGAGACTCGCTGTGCATCCAGCCGTTGGCGATCAGGAAAAGCGGAATCATCAACCGTCCGATCCGTCCGTTTCCATCCAGAAAAGGATGGATGGTTTCAAACTGGTAGTGGATCAGGGCGGACTTGACCAGCGGGTCCATGCGGTCCTCCGCATGGATGAACTTTTCCAGATCGGACATGGCACGGACCATGTCTTCAGGGTGGGGAGGGATGTAGCGGGCGGTTCGGATTGTGCTGCCGGCGGGCCCCAGCCAATTCTGGCTGGTCCGGAATTCCCCCGGATTCTTGTCGGAACCCCGGACATCCTGCATCAGAACCGCATGGGTCTCCCGGATCAGGCGGCTGCACAGCGGGAGCTCTTTCAGGCGCGAAACGGCAAACCGGGACGCGCGCACATAACGGATGACATCCGCCACGTGCCGATTCACGTTCTCATCGACCCGGGGATCCAGGATATCGTCCAGCGTCGCTTGTGTCCCTTCGATCTGGGAGGAGAGCAAGGCTTCTTTTCGAATGTACATCGAAATGAACAAGTCCATGTCGGGAATCTGTTCGGACATGGAGTCAAGAACGCCGATCCGCCGGCTGGCCAACGCCAGCAGACGGACGGTGTCCTCCTCCAGCCGGACCGGCGGTTCCGGAGGCAGGGGGACAGGGACAAAGGAGCGGTAAGCCATGTCCCCGCTCAGGTTGGATCGGTAGGTACCTGCACGATCGGGCATTCGTGCCTCCTGTTGAAACAAGATACCTGATTATCGCATCCTTATTTCAACTTTTCAAGAAAAATTGAAATAAGGATGCGGATTCAACGCACCTTATTTCAAAAACAGCCGGATTTGTGAAATAAGGAATGCGCCTCCCCATGTGGAATTTCACAACGTCCCGCGGCATCGCCGCCCCGTCTCCTCAGCGCTCGAAGGGCTCCATGATCATGCGGACTGCCTCCGCGTCCGCACGTGCGTCTTCGCACAACGCCATGACA
>JAGOFF010000139.1 GCA_017997315.1 Clostridia bacterium | reverse complement strand
ACGCCTGCCCCGCCGGAGACCGCCCGGCCTGCATTGCGCCCGACAAGACCTTCGTTGTGGAAAAAGCCCCGTTCTACCCCCTCACCGTGGAGCAGAACGGGGGCGGGATCCATGGAACCCACTGCCTCCGGATCCACAACTTTGAGGTAAAACGCCCGTGCGGTGTCGCGCAGGACGGCAAGCGGCTCCGCCCCGGTGCGCGCTACCGGTTCCGCGGCTGGCTCCGTTCGACGGCCGGGGAGCCCGCGGAGGCCGAGATCCGTTTCTACGCGACGGAAGGGATCGACTGGGCGCAGCCGCTGGCGGTGATTCCGCTGGGTCCCGTTCCGCGGGAGGGCCGGACGTTCGAGACGGTGTTCGAGAACACGGACTTTGACGGCTGGGCGACATTCAGCCTGTTCGTCTCCCCCGGAGCCGACGTGCTGGCGGATGCGTTCTCGCTGATGCCCGAAGACACCGACCGCGGATGGAAGCACGACGTGATCGCGGGCCTCAAGCGCGTGAATCCCGGAGTGATCCGCTTCCCGGGCGGCTGTTTCGCGTCGCTGCACGACTGGCGGGACGGGATCGGGCCGCGGGACACCCGCAAGCCCGAGCCGTCGTACTTCTGGGGCGACATCAACTACAACGACGTGGGGACCGACGAGTTCCTGCAGCTGTGCGAGCGCGTCGGCTGCGAAGCGATGCTGGTCGTCAACATGTTCCATCCCAAGAAGCGCTTCCTGTTCAGCGACACCGAAGACGGGTTTCCGCCGGCCTGGCAGCCGCACGGGTTCGATCTGCCCCACGTCACCGACATCCGGGCGGGCATCGAGTGCGCCCGGCAGTGGGTCGAGTACTGCAACGGGGACGCCGAATCCACCGCGATGGGCCGGCTGCGCGCCGCGAACGGGCATCCCGCGCCGTACAACATCAAGTACTGGGAAATGGACAACGAGACGTACCGCTGGTTCGGACACGTCGAGTATGCGGAGACGATCATCGAGTACTCCAAGGCCATGAAGTCGGTCGACCCCTCGATCCATATCGGGGTCTGCTCCTACCACGGCAACTCCTCCAAGATCGAACGGATCCTCGAGATCTGCGGCGAACATGTCGAGTTCCTCGCGGACCGTATCTGCGAACCGGAAAACATCGCGCGCAAGATCGGTATCGTGCGGGAGTACAACGCCCGGCACGAGCACCAGATCTACTACACCGACTCCGAAGCGCTCCAGAACCGTCCCGGCACGCTCGCGCCCTACACCCGGTGGTTCTACGACCATCACGGGATCACGATCCGGGAGGCGCGCCGCACCTGGATCTACGGGCTCACGCTGGTCGGAAACCTCATGAACTACCACCGGTACGGCGGGATCGTGCGGTTCATGTGCTTCAACAACCTGTGCAACACCTCCGGCCAGTCCTGCATCGAGGTCTCCAAGGAGGAGACGATGCTCCCGATCTGCGGGCTGCTGTTCGAGCGCATGTCCCGATCGGAGGCCGCCTGGGCGCTCCGGATCGAGGGATATGAACCGGACAGCCTGAAAAGCGTCGAGATCCAGGCGGCCTGGAATGCGGACGAGTCCAGGCTCATCGTCTATCTGCTCAACAAGTGCGGGGAGGACACCCGGGTGTCCCTCGACTTCTCCGCCCTCGGGCGCACGTTCCGGAGCATCGCCTCCACGCGGATGTCCGCGTCCGGCGGGCGGGTCCAGGAAACCATGCGCTCACAGGGCAACATCCGGGTGGAGCACGGGTTCCGCGCTCCGTCCGCAACCTGTCCGGACACGTTCGGGATCCCGGCGTTTTCGTTTACCGAACTGGTACTGGAGTAGAAGATTCGGAAACAGCTGAACCGGGCCGGACCGGCGGAATCCACGCGCCGGCGGCAGGAGGGGAAGGAGTTGGTACAGGCGAGAGTGACCGAATCATCCAAAGACCATCCACCATATCGAAAGGAGAACAGAGAATGAAGAGAAACATCGGCAGAATCGCGCTCCTGCTGGCAATCAGCATGCTGATCGGCCTGGTTGCGGGCTGCGACAAAGCGACCCCGGCGCCGACCACCGTCGTCACCACCACGAAGGGCGGCGGCACCACCACTCCCGCGGCCACCACCGAGGCCGTCATCCCGAACTTCAACGCGACCGGCTACCCCATCTGCCCCGAGAAAGTGACGCTCCGCGTCATGATGACCTCCCGTGCGGAAATGCCGGCCGACCTGAACACCATCCCGCTGGTCCAGAACGATGAAAAGGTCATGAACGTCCACATCGACTGGATCCAGATCCCCTCCGAAGCATGGGAAGAGACCAAGAACCTGCGCCTGGCGACGGGCGACCTGCCGGACATCATCGAGTCCGCGGTCACCGCTGCGGACCTCACGAAGTACGGCCCCGACGGGACCTTCATCCCGATGCAGGACCTGATCGCGAAGTACGCCCCGAACTTTGTCGCGCTGTATGAAGAGCTCCCCGAGCTCGAGAAGATGATCGTCGCCTCCGACGGCAACACGTACGGCATGGGCCGCGTCAACTCCGGACCGTGGATGACCACCAACGGCGTCGGCGTCATCAACCGTGCATGGCTCAAGAAGCTCGGCAAGATCATGCCCTCGACGACCGATGAGTTCTACGAAGTTCTCAAGGCCTTCAAGACCGGGGACCCGAACGGCAACGGCATCGCGGACGAGATTCCTGTCGCCTTCAACAAAGACCTCGCCACCAACAACGGCTTCAGCTACCTCTTTGCCTCCTTCGGCCTCGCGGTCGGCGGGCAGGGCTTCAATGCCTCCTGGGCGGATGTCAAGGACGGCAAGGTCTACTGCCAGGCCACCACGGACGAGTACAAGGAAGCCGTCAAGTTCCTGGCCAAGCTGTACGCGGAAGGCCTGATGGACGTCGAGGGCTTCACCCTCACCGCCGCCGACTTCCAGAACAAGCTCAACCTCGAACCCGGCGTCGTCGGCTACACCCAGGTGTGGGACATCAACGACATCGTCTCCAACGCCACCAACAAGGCCGCGCTGGAATACATGCCGCTGCTCAAGAGCACCGTCGTCGACAAGCCTGTGTTCTACAAGCAGCCGCTGCCCGGTACCTACCGCGGCTGGGGCGTGATCACCAAAGTCTGCGAAACCCCCGAAGTCGCGACCCGCTGGCTGGACTATCACTTTGAAGTCCGGAACGCGATCGAGCACATCGAGGGCCCCATCGGCGTCCGCGTCCTTGAGAACGCCGACGGCACGATGTATGTCCGCACCCCGCCCGAAGGCATGACGGTCGCCGAGGACCGCTTCTCGCAGTGCCCGGCCCAGATCCTTGCGATGCCGCCTTCTGCCTACAAGAACATCCTCAAGCTGCCCTCGACCGACAAGAAGGTCGCCTTTGTCCAGACCCAGTGCCATCCGTACGCCGATCCGGATCCGATGATGCCGGTGTACTACTCCGCCGAGGAGTCCAACGAGATGGTCCAGCTGCAGACGGACATCCGGACCTACATCGAGCGTCGTCTGGCCCAGTGGATCATCGACGGCAAAGTCGAGCAGGAGTGGGCTTCCTACCTGACCGAGATCGACAAGGCCGGTCTGCCCAAGTGGCTCGAGATCAACCAGGCCGCGTACGACCGGTTCATGGAGTGACCGAGAGCACAAACCTGATTCAAACCTGAACGTCACAGAGAAGCACGGCAGCCAAGGTACGCAGGTATCCTGGCTGCCGTGCCCTGTGACCGCCCTATATGGCAAGAACATGAACGCGAGGTACCGCCATGCCTGCCGACATCCGGATCCCTTCCGTCCCGCTGGTCACCTGCGATCCGTACTTTTCCCTGTGGTCGCCGTCCGACCGGCTGTATGATTCCGCGGTCGTCCACTGGACCGGCGCGGTCAAGCCTCTCGACGGCACCGTGGCGGTAGACGGTGTGCCCTACCGCTTTCTGGGGGTCCGCGGCGGCGGGGCGACGGCGGTGCAGAAGGGCACCGACCTCACCGCGACGTCCGCGGTCTGCCGTTTCGAGGCGGGAGGGATCTCCCTGCGGGTGGGATTCCGCACGCCGCTGCTGCTGGACGATCTCGACCTGCTTTCGAGACCCTGCTCGTATGTGGAGATCGAGGCCGCATCGCTGGACGGAGCGCCCCATCGGGTGCAGGTCACGCTGGAGGCGGACGAAGCCCACTGCTACGACGGTCCGGAGTCCAAGCCGATCCTGGGGACGGTCTTCCGAACTCCGGGTTACCTCACCGCGTGGATGGGCCGGACGGTTCAAACCCCGCTGGGCCATTCCGGGGACGACGTGACCATCGACTGGGGATACTTCCACATCGCCTGCCCGTCGGACGCCATGTATTCGGCGGAGTTCCTGCCGCAGTCCGGCGGAGTCCGGGGCGGCGTGAGGGCGCAGGTCGACCTGGCCGAGGTGCTGGATCCCCGACGCGCCTTCTTCGTCCTGGCGTACGACGACATCCTGTCCATCCTGTACTTTGACACCGCCCGCAAAGGGTACTGGACCCGGGGCGGAAAGAGCATTTACGATGCGATCGGGGCCGCCGTCGCGGAGCACGATGGAATCACCGCCCGATGCGGGGCGTTCGACACCCGGCTGGAAGAACGGGCCGCACGCATCGCCGGCGACGACTATGCGCTCGTGTGCACCGCGGCGTACCGGCAAAGCATCGCCGCGCACAAGCTGATCGAGGACGGGGACGGCCTGCCGGTTTTTCTGTCCAAAGAGTGTTTTTCCAACGGATGCATCGGCACCGTGGACATCAGCTATCCGTCGGCGCCGCTCTACCTGCTGTTCAATCCCGAACTGGTCCGCGGCATGCTCCGGCCGGTGTACCGCTTCGCGCGCACGCCGGTCTGGGACCGCGACTTCGCCCCGCACGACGTCGGCCGGTACCCGTATGCCACCGGCCAGGTCTACGCGCTCCGCGCGCCCGACGGCGTCGAGATCCGGACCAACGGCGCGCGCCAGCCGTCCGGGGAGGTCTATCCGCCTTTCCACACGTATCCCGCGGGGATCTCCATCTATGACGACCGGTACCAGATGCCGGTGGAGGAGTGCGGCAACATGCTCATCATGGAAGCCGCGATCCTGCAGTGCACCGGAAACGCGGACTTCGCCGCGCTGCACATCGACCTGCTGGAAAAATGGGCCGGCTACCTGCTGCGGTACGGTTCCGATCCGGGCGACCAGCTCTGTACGGACGACTTCGGCGGACACCTTGCCCACAACGTCAACCTGGCCGGCAAAGCCGTCATGGGCATTGCGGGCTTCGCCCGGATCCTCGACGCGCTTGGCCGGACCAGTGAGGCGCGGGACTGGATGTCGCGCGCCCGCGGCATGGCGGAGGAGATCGCCCGCCGCGCGGACGCCGGCGACCACACCGCCCTTGTGTTCGGCGACGGATCAGGCTGGTCGCTCAAGTACAACCTGGTTTGGGACCGGGTCTGGGACACGGGTCTGTTCCCGGACGGACTCTACCGGAACGAGATCCGGTGGTACCAGCGGATGTCCAACGCCTACGGCGTGCCGCTCGATGTGCGCCATGACTACACCAAGTCCGACTGGATCCTCTGGGTGTCCGCCATGGCGGAGTCCCGGGAGGACCGGGAGGCCCTGATCGGGCCCGTCGCCGCGTTTTTGCGGGACACCCCCGACCGGGTTCCCTTCACCGATTTCTACTACTCCTCGACAGCGAGGCACCGCAGCATGCAGAACCGGTCCGTCCAGGGCGGGCTGTTCATGCCGATGCTGCGTGAGAGCCTGAACACGAAAGGAAGCGAAAAGACATGGCAAACCGACTGACCATCGACCGGACCCGTGAAACCGCAAAGATCGACCGGAACATCTACGGCCATTTTGCGGAACACCTCGGCCGCTGCGTATACGAAGGGATCTGGGTCGGCGAGGACTCGCCCATCCCCAACACGAAAGGCATCCGCAACGACGTCGTCGCGGCGCTCAGAAAGATCAAGGTTCCGCTGGTCCGCTGGCCGGGCGGCTGCTTTGCCGACGAGTACCACTGGAAGGACGGCATCGGACCCAAGGAAGGCCGCAAGGAGATGCTCAATACCCATTGGGGGAACATGGTGGAGAACAACCACTTCGGCACGCACGAGTTCTTCGACTTCTGCGAGCTGGTCGGCTGCGAACCCTACG
>JAGOFF010000138.1 GCA_017997315.1 Clostridia bacterium | reverse complement strand
CCCGAAAGACATCAAAGCGTTCTACATGCGCCTCAACGACGACGGGAAAACGGTCGCCGCCATGGACTGCCTCGTTCCCGGCATCGGAGAGATCATCGGCGGCAGCCAGCGCGAAGAACGGCTTTCGGTTCTCGAGGAGCGGATCGCCAGTCTCGGTATGCGTCCGGAAGACTATTGGTGGTACCTGGATCTTCGCCGCTACGGCGGAACCCGCCATGCGGGATACGGGCTCGGCTTCGACCGCATGATCATGTATCTGACCGGAGTTGCCAACATCCGCGACGTGCTGCCGTATCCCCGCACGACCGGTTATGCCGAGTTCTGATCCGGGAAGCGCCTTGATCCTGGCATCCGGATCCCCCAGGAGAAAAGAGCTGTTCGAGCGGCTCTTCGGCTCGTCGGGATTCCGCACGGCCCCGGTGGACTTCGATGAGTCCCTCGTCCCCCGGCACCGCCGTCCGGCACGGTATGCGGCGGATGTTTCAAGGGCGAAATGCGAAGCTTTTCTGGCCGCCCACCCGGAGGAGTCGGGATTGGTGGTCACAGCGGATACGGTCGTTTCCATCGGCAGGACCCTCCTGGGGAAACCCGCGGATGCGGAAGAGGCAACGGCCATGCTTCGGATGCTTTCCGGCCGCAGGCACAGGGTTCATACCGCGGTCTCCCTTGCCGCCTGTCCCGACGGCCCGGTCGTCACCGGTGTCGAATCGACCGATGTCTGGTTTGCGAAGCTGGACGATGCCTGGATCGACTGGTACGTGTCAACCGGCGAACCGATGGACAAGGCGGGTGCGTACGGTATCCAGGAACTCGGGGCGGCATTGGTCGTCCGGATCGCGGGATGCTACTCGAATGTCGTCGGACTGCCGGTCCAAAGGCTGATCCGGATGATGGAGCAATACGATCGGACCCGGGGATCCCGTCATTTCATTTCCGGTCATCTGCCCTGGAGACAGGCAAACCAGCCGGGAGGAAAGTATGGAGAACCGGACGGCGACCAGCCGGATCAAGGACATTCCCAAGGCACAGCGACCGTATGAACGCATGGAACGGGACGGCGCGGGCATCCTGTCGGACGCCGAACTTCTGTCCGTCGTCATCCGCAGCGGAAAAGCCGGCGAAAATGCACTGGATCTGTCAAACCGGATCCTCGGTCTGGACATCACCGGCGCCGGCTTGTCGTTCCTGCAGGGGCTGGCGCTCGAAGAACTGACGCTGATCCCCGGCATCGGCCGCGTCAAGGCGATGCAGATCAAGGCGGCGGCGGAGATCGGACGTCGGGCGGGGGCACAAGGCGGGAAGACAGAGCGTGCAAAAGTCGCAAGTCCGGAAGACGTCGCCCGTCTGCTGACATCCGAAATGTCCCATCTGCCGCGCGAGGAACTGCGGGTGGTCTGTCTGGATGTGCGCAACCGGCTGATCCGTACCGTCCGGGTTTCAGAGGGCGGACTATTCGCCGCGGTGGTCAGTCCCCGGGATATTTTCCGGGAGATCATCAAGGTGAACGCTTACTCCGTCATCTTTGCGCACAACCACCCGAGCGGAGATCCGGAGCCCAGCAAAGAAGACGGGGAGAGTACCCGGCGGATGGTCAAGGCGGGCGATCTGCTGGGAATCCGGGTGCTCGACCATCTGGTAGTCGCAACGGGTGGCTATGTCAGTCTGAAACAACGCGGGATGATGTAGTTCCCGCCGGTGCGATTGAATCGTCGCATGGCATCCAGTATCATCAAACTGTCCGGGCGAGCCGGCATCGAAAACAAGGGAAGGGGAGCGGGAATGCCGTCCGGCAAAAAGGGGAAGCCCAACAGAATCGTACTCCTTGTATTTGTACTGCTCGCGCTGGTTGCGCTGGCCATCCTTTCCTCCATCCCGGGCAGTCCGTTGAACCGGCTGACCTCCCCGTTCTCCTTTGTGCTGGATCCGGTCCAGAAGGGGATCACCAGCGCATGGGAGGGGATCTCCGGCTTTTGGCGCAGCGTCACGGAAGCAGGAGAGATCCAGGAGGAGAATGAGTCTCTCCGCAATGAGAACGCGGAGTTGAGGCGGCAGGTCAACGCGCTGACGGAGAACGGCCGGCGATATGAGGAACTCAAGTCCGCGTTCCGGATCAAGGACGATTTTGCCGACTTCGAGGTTCTGGCGGCCCGTATTCTGACCGAAGAGATCGGCATCTGGTTCGACGTGCTTAAGATCGACCTCGGCATCCGGGATGGAATCGGCGTGACGGAACAACGTACCTTCCCCGTTCTGGACGCGCAGTCCAATCTGGTCGGCCGAGTCCTGTCGTCGGATGCAGTCTCCGCCAAGGTGCTGCTGCTCACAGGCGAGGGTTTCTCCGCATCGGCCCGGATCGTGCGTACGGATGGTGCGATTGTCCGGGTGCGCGGCGACGTCACCCTGACGGACGACGGATTGTGCCGGATCGACCGCATTCCTGCGGGCGCTTCCATCCGTACAGGGGACCGTCTGGTCACCAGCGGGCTTGGCGGGGTGTTTCCGCCGGGGATTCCGATCGGGACGGTGGTCTCGGTTGACGAGAACGCCGTCTCTCTGGAGCGTACGGCCGTTTTGAAACCGTATACGGTGTTCGGATCGGTCGATACGGTGTTCGTCATGATCGGCAAGGGGACCGCATGACCCCGCGCGCGCGGTTGCGCATGGTCCTGGTGTATGCCGGATACACCCTCGGCCTTGCCCTACTCCAGGTTACCTGGCCGGACACCTTGGCGCCGGGCGGGGTGCGTCCGGATCTTGCGCTTGTCGTCACGGCATTCGCGGGATATTTTTACGGTGAGACGGATGGAGCGGCGATCGGACTTCTTTCCGGTTTCATGCTGGATATGCAGTCGGGCAGGATACTGGGGCTCGGCATGTTCCTGATGGTTTTTGCAGGATTGCTTCCGGCTCTTCTTTTCAGGCATATGTACCAAAGGCCTGCATGGCTGGCTTTCACCGCCGTATCCGCCTCCGCGGTATTTTTCCATGCGGGAACGGTGTTGCTTTCCTGGGGGTTCCCGACTTTACCGGACCTCGGGCGGAACCTGTACGAGATCCGGCCGCTCATCCTGGAACGCATCCTTCCGGCGATCCTGACGGATGCCGTCATCAGCATTCCGCTGGCGTTCCTGTTCCGGTACGCCGGACCCTACCGCATCAAAACCAAGGAAGTGTCCGCATGAACAGGAACGGTCCCGGCGTGCCGGAGCCCGTCCGGGGGGACGAACCGGACCGCATCGTTGAAACCCGCAAGGGCGTCCTATACTCATCCGATGCATCCGCCGCCCGGCAGACCCCGGCCTTTACCAAGAGGCTGTCGTCTTTCCTTCGCAGCCGGTATGTCATCATCATCGTATTTGTATTGCTTGCCGGATCCATCATCTTCACCCAGACCGCGACCCTCCAGCTTACGCAGCGTGTCGGCGCGGTGGCGGGAAACGAAACCGGGACGTCCAGGCAGATCACGGTCTTCGCGCCGCGCGGGGTCATCACGGACCGTTTCGGAACCCCGCTGGCGTACAATATCGAGACGCGGGTGCTGTACCTCGCCAATGCGGATCTGGAGTCGGACGGACTCAACGACATGCTCGCGGACCTGACCGGATTCCTCACGGACAGGGGCATCGCCTTCGATGACTCGCTCTCCGACTATCTTGCGATCGGGCCGGTACGGTTCACTGCGGACATGGCCGACGTGATCGATTGGCAGAAGTCCGTACTCGGTCTCAAGGAACCGTCCTCCAAGACCAAAGTCACATACCGTGATGAGTTCGTCAAACCGGATCCGGACATGCTGTTCCGATATCTGCGCGACGTCAAGTTCAAGATAACGGAGAACGGGTCCAGGACGTCGGCCGGGCCGGAAGCGCCGGAAGCGGACGACAGCCTGGTCTTCGACGTGATGCGTCTCCGATACCGGATTCTGACCGATGAATGGGCTTTCCGGAACGGTACGCCCTTGAGAATCGCGGAAGGACTGGATGAAGCCACATCACAGCTGATCGAAGAACAGAACTTCCGGTTCATGGGTCTTGTGGCCGGAACCGAGTACCGTCGTGCATACTCGGCCGGAGTGGTCGACCTTTCCCATGTGATGGGATATGTCGGCGCCGTCGACGCGGAGGAGTACGAAGCGCTCCAGTCGCTGGGATACTCCCCGGACGCCGTCGTCGGCAAGGCGGGACTGGAGTCCTCGGCCGAACGCTATCTGGCCGGGAAGGACGGCGTCCGTCCCTACAACGTCTGGACGGCTGCAGGGGAAGAGGGGACTTTCTTCCCGGAGAATGTGGGGCGCAGCCCGGTTCCGGGAAACAGCATCCGCCTGACCATCGATCCGGACCTTCAGAAAAGGGCGATGGAGCTCCTGAAAGACCGGGTTGACAATACGATCAGCGATGCCGGTGCGATGGTCGTCCTGGATGTGAAGAACGGGGATGTGCTGGCCATGGCCAGCTATCCGACCTATGATCCGCGGGATTTTCTTCTGATGGCATCGGATGAGTCGGCGGCCGCGCGTGTGGAACAATATCTGACGGACACGGTGGCGAAGCCCATGCTCAACCGCGCCATCATGGAGAATTACGCCCCCGGTTCCACCTTCAAGCCATGCCTGTCGACCGCCGGCCTCGAAACCGGCACGATCACTCCCTATACCACAATCCAGTGCACCGGATACATCGATATCGACGATCTCCGGTTCCGGTGCCTCGGTACACACGGATGGCTCAACCTTTTCGAAGCGATTCGTGTGTCATGCAACTCGTACTTTTATAAACTCGGCCTGATGGTCGGAATCGAGAATCTCGACAAGTGGGCAAAGAATTACGGACTGGGGGAATACACCGGAATCGATCTGGCCGGAGAAATTCCGGGCATCCGTTCGAATCCTGAAAACAAACGTCTGACCCGCATCGACGAAGGCGACAAAATCTGGAATCCCGCGGATACGGCGCAGAGTTCCATCGGCCAGTTCGACCATGCCTATACCGTTCTCCAGCTGGCACGGTATGCAGGCGGGCTTGCGACCGGCTATCTGGTGACGCCGCATGTGATCAAGGAAGTCACCGCATACGACGGGACCGTTGTATTCACGGGAGGAGGCACCCTGCAGCCGGTCGGGGCATCGGCTGAAACACTGGCGGCCATCCGCACCGGCATGGTCAGTATCTGTCATACACCCGGCGGCGCCGGGTACCGCTTCTTCAAGGATTTCCCCTACAAGGTCGCCCTCAAGACCGGTACCGCCGAGTTCGGCACGTCCAGCATTAACACCAACGGACTCCTCATCTCCTACGCGCCGGCGGACGATCCGCAGATCGCCATCGCGCACGTCATCAACAAGGATTCCGCAGGGTCCATGATCATCGATATGCATTACGAGATGTACAAGACGTACTTTCTGGATAAGTATGAATCCCCATCCAGGGTGGAGGAGGCGCCATCCGTTCATTGAAATGTCATAAACAGCCGTGTTCTTTTTATCCAATCGACACAAAAAACATCCGGACATCCGCGTTTCCCTTGTAAGCGATGGATTATCTTGTATAATTTATCTTATAGTGAACCTGTTCCTGGGGGTACACCGTGAAAATCATCCTGCTGGCCGACAGCCGAAAAAACGAGCTTTTAGTCAATTTCTGCATTGCGTACAGCAATATCCTTTCACGTCATGACGTTTCTTCGCTTCAAAGCATGGCGAAACTGCTGACAGGGACGGCCGGACTGGATGTGTCCGGACTGCCTGCGGACATCGCGGGCGGTATGGACCAGCTTGCGTCCCGGGCCATGTACAACGAGATCGATGCCGTCATCTATCTGCGGGATCCGCTGCTTGGCGACTACGATGCACCGAATCCCCTGATGAAGGCATGCGACATCAACAGCATCCCTTACGCCACCAACATCGCTACGGCGGAGCTGCTGGTGCTTGCCATCGACCGGGGGGATCTGGACTGGAGAGAACTCATCCGCTGATCCCGCCGGATTCCGTATGCGGCGCATTCACTATGCAAGTTTCATGGTCGTTGGTTGCATTATTCATTTGACGGACTACCCGGCGAGGATTACAATTCCATGCGGGTATCCTGTGCAATGGCGTACGGAATTCCCTATTTCAACGGATAGGCAGCCATACCAGGAGGAAGTTTTGCAATGAAGATTCTTCAGAATGTATTTGATCAGG
>JAGOFF010000137.1 GCA_017997315.1 Clostridia bacterium | reverse complement strand
CTCGCGAGCGTCTTCAACTGGCGCATCGCCATCGCCTACGTCCTCGTCGGACTGGTTCTCGCGGTGATCGGCGGGACGGTGATCAGCCGGCTGCGGCTGGAAAAACACGTCGAGCCGTTCGTCTATGCCAACAAGCTCGTCGAGGCCGACGCTCCCCCGATGACGCGCCGCGACCGGCTGCTCTTCGCGCGCGATCAGGTCCTGGACATCCTCCGCAAGGTCTGGCTGTACGTGCTGATCGGGGTCGGCATCGGCGCGGCGATCCACAACTGGATTCCGGAGACCTGGATCTCGGCCGTCCTGGGCCGGCAGAACGCCTTCTCCGTCCTCATCGCCACACTGGCCGGCGCGCCCATGTACGCGGACATCTTCGGGACGCTTCCGATCGCGGAGGCGCTCGTCGGCAAGGGGGTCGGGATCGGCACGGTGCTCGCGTTCATGATGGCGGTCACCGCGCTGTCGCTCCCGTCCATGATCCTCTTAAAGAAAGTGGTCAAGACCCGGCTGCTCGTGATCTTTGCCGGAATCGTGCTCGTCGGCATCCTGATCATCGGCTACGCATTCAACGCGTTGGGATATCTGCTGATATAGGTGGAGGGACCGATATGAGACCTGTCGTCGACAAGAGAAAATGCTCCGCACAGCCGCAGATCTGTCCGCCGATGAAAGCCTGTCCCGTCCAGGCGATCCGGTATGTGGAGGACGAGGACGAACCGATCGGCGGCCGCATCGAGATCGACTACGGCCTCTGCGACGGATGCGGGAAATGCGTGCCGCTGTGCTGCGGGGAATGCATCGGGAGGGTGGACCCATGAGCGGGAAAGGCAAGTCCCCCTCCGGGATCTCCTTCTTTGAAAAGTATCTGACGCTCTGGGTCGCGCTGTGCATGGCCGCGGGGATCCTGATCGGGCGGTACCTCCCGGGGGTGCCCGCGTTTCTCGGCCGGTTCGAGTATGCGCAGGTCTCGTTCCCGGTCGCGGTGCTGATCTGGCTCATGATCTATCCGATGATGATGAAAGTCGACTTCGCGAGCATCCGGGACATCCGCCGGAATCCGAAGGGGCTCTACGTCACCTGGGTCACAAACTGGCTGATAAAGCCGTTTACGATGTACGCGATCGCCTGGGTCTTCTTCTTCGTGGTGTTCCGCCCGCTGATCCCGGCGGACCTCGCGCGGGACTACCTGGCGGGTGCGATCCTGCTCGGCGCGGCGCCCTGCACTGCGATGGTGTTTGTCTGGAGTTCCCTGACCCGGGGGAACGCGGCCTACACCGTGGTGCAGGTGGCGACCAACGATCTCATCATCCTGTTCGCGTTCACCCCGATCGTCGCGCTGCTGCTCGGGATCTCGGGTATCTCGATCCCGTGGGACACGCTGCTGCTGTCGGTCGGGCTGTTTGTGGTCATCCCGCTTGCCGGCGGGGCGCTGACGCGGCACCAGGTCATCCGGAGCCGGGGTATGGAGTACTTCACCCGTTCTTTCCTGCCGCGGTTCGGGAACGTCACCATCGGCGGGCTGCTGCTCACGCTGGTGATCCTCTTCTCGTTCCAGGGCGAGGTGATCCTCGCGAACCCGCTGCACATCCTGCTGATCGCGGTTCCGCTCACGATCCAGACCTTCCTGATCTTTTTTATCGCCTACCTGGCGTCACGCAGGCTGAAGCTCGTCCACAGCGTTGCGGCCCCGGCCGGTATGATCGGGGCGTCCAATTTCTTCGAGCTGGCGGTCGCGGTGGCGGTCGCGCTGTTCGGGACCGGATCCCCCGTCGCGCTCGCGACGGTCGTCGGGGTGCTGGTCGAGGTCCCGGTCATGCTGACCCTCGTGAAAATCGCCAACCGCACGTCACACTGGTTCCCGCCGGAGCCGCCGGAACCCGGTACGCTGGGGGGACAGACCGCCGGACCGGCCGGTTGATCCGGCCGCCGGCGGGACACGACTGAACGCCCGCACGCCAAGACGCATCCCAGAGAACCGCCGCCCGATGAAAGGAACCGATATGGACAACAACGACAGGGAGAACATCCCCGTGACGGAGATCCCGTCGCCCGAACCCGGGGGACCCACCGATACGGCGCCCGAACCCCGCAAGCCCGCCCGGTCCGTATGGCTGGCGCGCATCGGGATCCCGGTTCTGATCGCGCTCGTCGCGCTCGGCCTGTACCTGATCAAGAACCCGCCCGGCGGAACCGCCGGCAAGGTGGCCGACACGGGTGTGTTCGCGCTGGACGCGACCGCGGACTTCGACCTCGACGAGATCCTGTCCCACAACCTCCCGGTCATCATCGACTTCGGTTACGAGACCTGTCCCGCGTGCAAGGAGCTGTGGCCGATCCTGGTGGATCTCAACAAAGAGCTCCGCGGCCGCGCGGTCATCAAGTACGTGGACGTCCAGAAGAACACCGAGGTCAACAGCCTGTTCCCGCTCGAGGTCGTGCCGACCCAGTTCTTCTACAACGCGGACGGCACCCCGTTCACCCCGGAGGATGAAAGCGGGTTCATCCTATACACCCTCAAGTCGACGGGCGAGCACAAGCTGACCGCGCACCAGGGAGGGCTCGACAAGGAAACCCTGCTGGCGATCCTGAAAGAGATGGGCATGCAATGATCGACGGCTGGCTGGAGAGTCTGGGCTCCCTCCTGTCCCGAAACCTGTGGCTTGCGCCGGTCGCCGCGGTGCTCGGCGGGCTGCTGACCGCGTTCACCCCCTGCTCGCTGTCCAGCGTGCCGCTGGTGATCGGATACGTCGGCGGAGCCGCGCAGGGCGACACGCGCAAGGCGTTCCGCTACTCGCTCGCGTTCTGTGCGGGCATGACCGTCACGTTCACCGTGCTCGGGACCGCGGCTTCCCTGATGGGGCGGCTGCTCAGCGTCGCGGGATCGTGGTGGTACGTCGTGCTGGGCGTGCTCATGATCCTGATGGCGCTGCAGACCTGGGACGTCATCCACATCATCCCGCAATCCGGGCTGATGGGCAGAAATCCGAAGCGCGGGTATCTGGGGGCGGTGCTCGCGGGCCTGCTCGGCGGGCTGTTCGCGTCGCCGTGCGCCACCCCGGTGCTGGTCGCGCTGCTCGCGGTGGTCGCGCGCGAAGGCCGGATCGCCTGGGGGGTGCTGCTGCTCCTCCTCTACTCCGCGGGGCACAGCGTGCTGCTCATGGTCGCGGGCACCTCGGTCGGATTTGTGCGCCAGCTGGCGCAGTCCGGCAAGTACGGGCGCGCGAGCCAGATCCTCAAGTACGGGATGGGCGGTGTGATCCTGCTGCTCGGTCTTTATCTGCTGTACACCGGCTTCTAGGTTGCCGGATTTTTCAGGGAGGTACCCATCATGGAAATCAAAGTCGTCGGATCCGGATGCAAGAACTGCAAGAACCTGCTCAAGAACGCGGAGGAGGCGGTCCGCGAAAGCGGCGCGGACGCCACGGTCGTCTATGTAACCGACATGGCGGACATCCTTGCGACCGGGATCCTGCGGACCCCCGGGCTCATCATCAACGGCAAGATCAAGACCATGGGCCGGGTGACCTCCGCGAAGGAGATCCGGCAGATGATCGAGGGAGAGGCGTAAATCGATCATAATCGAAAAATCATATGAAAGCACCTCGTTTTCGACTATAATCGAAATCGAGGTGTTTTACTATGATCAAGCGGGAACGTTATCTGGATCAGTTGGCCGCATTCCGCGACACGGACCTGATCAAGGTGATCACCGGCATGCGGCGCTCGGGAAAATCCACCCTGCTGGAGCTTTTCAGCCGACAGCTCGCCGAGAGCGGCGTACCTGCGGACCGGATCATCCGGATGAATTTCGAGTCGTTCGAGTTCTCCGGGATCCATGAGTACAGGCAGATGTACCGGCATGTGCGGGAAAAGGCAGCCGGCAAGGGCCGCTGCTATCTGCTGCTGGACGAAGTCCAGATGGTCGACGGATGGGAGAAGGCGGTCAACGCGTTCCGCGTCGATCTGGACGTCGACATCACGATCATCGGATCGAACGCGCATCTGCTGTCGTCCGAACTCTCGACCTTGTTGTCCGGCCGGTATGTGGAGATCCATGTCTGGCCGCTGTCTTTCCGCGAGTATCTCGCGTTTGCCGAGGCACAAGGAGACCGGCCCCCTCTCGACCCCGTACGGACAACGGCTTTGTGGAACCGCTATCTCCAGTACGGGGGACTCCCCGTCATCCTCAGCCTGCAGGACGACCCGCAGGTGCTGCGGGCGTATCTGGCGGGCATCTACAGCACGGTCATCCTCAAGGACGTCGTCATCCGGAACCAGGTCCGGGACGGAGCGCTCCTCGAGCGGATCATGGCCTACCTGGCCGGCAACATCGGAAATCCGGTCAACACCAAAAAGATCAGCGATTATCTAGGGAACACCGGCCACAAGACCACACCCGACACCGTGGACAGCTACCTCAGGATGCTGCAGAGCGCCTATATCATCCACCGGGCGGACCGCTACGACACGCGCGGCAAGGCGCTCCTCAAGACGAACGCCAAGTATTACCTCACCGATACCGGCCTCCGGAACGAACTGCTGGGCTTCGGCCAGGCGGATTACGGCCGGGTCTACGAGAACGTGGTTTTTATCGAGTTGCTCCGGCGCGGTTATCAGGTGACCGTCGGCAAGATCGGCAACCTCGATGTGGATTTCATCGCAACCCGGTCCGATGCCGTCCTGTACGTGCAGGTCACCGCATCCCTGACGGACCCGGCCACGCGGGAGAGGGAACTCCGTCCGCTGCTGGACCTCGGAGACAACTACGAAAAGATCATCCTCAGCATGGATGTCTATCCGCAGGATATGAACGACCGGGGGATCAAGCTGAAAAACCTGGTGGAGTTCCTGCTGGAGGGGTAGGGGGGTCGGACCCGCGTGATGGGATCCGATTGTTTGAATCCTGGATCTTTCACGGAAACAACGAAAATCCCAGAAAGGCATGATTATCAGTCAAATAGAACGAACGATTTGTGAACATGCACAATAACTTGCTCTTTTTTATGTTACAAAGTAGAATTTGCATGTATATGGTTCAGACACATACATCCGTTTGTTTCTATTGGTATTATAACGATATGTGGTGTCTGAAGTAAAGCAGATGGAGGTGGCGAATGAAGAAGAAAATGGCACTTTTGATGGTAGTTGCTGCACTGTTGGTCTTGGCAGTCGGAATATCCGTGTCTGCCTTTGACCCATGTGCTAGAGGTTATGATTTTCAGGAATCAGGGAGTTACACAAGGTCGTATGCGTTGATATATCCGTACGGGGACACATACGAACATGAACATGGTGCACAAAGCATACTGAAGTCGATATGGTATCCATATACGCAATGGGCAGGTTCATGGGTCTATAGTACGGGAACAGCGACATCATATTCTCCATGGGTTAATACTAGCAGCTATGGACCATTCTCCACCATTGCAAATTGGGATTGCCCCAATGACTAATATTATGTCAGGAGAGAAATAGAATCTGTTCTGACACAAAGCATTAAACACAACTTCAGATACTCCATGTATTTTTATCAGTGTTAATTGTAAGCTATCATCGTCCGCGCGGAGGAGCGGCCAGTCTGATGGGTTTGCTCCCCCAACATCTTCCAGGGGGGATTTCATGCGCAACGCCAGCCTGCTTCCACGGATTTCCCGGCTCTCTCTACCAATCATTGCCTTGTTTGTCATCTTGACCATGACGGTCGGGATGTTCACCAGTGTCCTGTTTGAGCAGGAACACCTTCGCCGCATCGGCCGGGGCTTTTATGGGCCGGATGCGGTTTTTTTCATGTTCGTCGGGGATCCCGGTGATATCGGAAGCAAGTTGATGGGCGTGCTGGATGTAGAGGGAAAAACCGATTACCTTGTGGTCAACACGATCGAGGATATCCGCGGGGTGTATCTCAAAGGGCAGCCGGAGACGCCGCCGATGTTGTGGGGCCGTTTTCTGACCCCGGAGGAGAGTGCGGGTGACCGACCGCTGGCGGTTGTGGGAGACAGCCGTTGGGACGGGGTGAAGACATCGGGCGACAGTCAGACCATCGAACTGCTCGGCTTGACCTGCCAAGTGGTCGGACGGATGGGTACGAAATACCCCAGCGCGGTCAACGGGCTTGTGATGGTCAATCTGGGGTCCATCCCGCAGGAACGGATCGCCGGCGGTCGATACTATGTGGATGGCGAGGATCCGGCCGGAGTATTCAAGGGATTGGGCAACAACGCCGGAAGTGCGGGATTGCAGGATCCGAAGGGAATGGAAAGCCCAAGGGAGCCGATCGATGT
>JAGOFF010000136.1 GCA_017997315.1 Clostridia bacterium | reverse complement strand
GTCAATCCGCTGCTCGACATCGCAAGCCGGATTTTGAAAGCAAAAGAAGCAGGAATCTACCGGCTGACTGCCGACAAAATCGTCACCTACAGTGATAAGGGCGGTCCAGGCTCCTCTTTGGACGTTGGGCTGGAGAACGTTCTTTCCCGGGATCCGGAGAACTCTCCGTTTTTCAAATACCTGGCGAGAAACCGGATGCCGTGAATGCGGCCGTGACCTTCTGATAACCTTGCAGCTCCCCGCCTAGAACAGCCCCGTGATCCGGCCCGAGGCATCCACGTCGATCCGCTCCGCGCCCGGTGTTTTGGGTAAACCGGGCATCGTCATGATGTCCCCGGCGAGCGCGACCACGAATCCCGCTCCCGCGGACAACCGGACCGCGCGGACCGTCAGTGCGAATCCGGACGGGGCGCACACCTTGGAGGCATCGTCCGTGAATGAGTACTGCGTCTTGGCCATGCAGACCGGGAGTCCGCCGTACCCGAGGTCGTGGAACCTCTTGAGATCCTTCTGCGCCGCGGGGGCGAATTCCACGCCGCCCGCGCCGTAGATGTCCCAGGCCAGGGTCGTGATCTTGCCTTCCAGCGACCGGTCGAGCTCGTACGCGAACCGGAATGACCGCTCCGCCGTGCCGGACTCGGCGAGACGGACGACCTCGTTCGCGAGTTCATCGCCTCCCTCGCCGCCGCGTGCCCAGACCTCGGACCAGACCGCGCGGACGCCGGCCGCTTCGCACGCTTCGCG
Source organism: Clostridia bacterium (assembly GCA_017997315.1). Lineage (GTDB taxonomy): Bacteria > Bacillota > Clostridia > Saccharofermentanales > UBA5734 > JAAYKS01. Next base: position 5,537 of record JAGOFF010000136.1, on the reverse strand, counting down.
CACGCGCTCGAATTCCTCTTCGGTATCGGTCGGGAACCGGTTGACCGCGACGACCGAGGGCACCCCGAATCCCTGGACCATGTTCTTGATATGGCGCAACAGATTGGGCAGGCCGCGCGATACCGCGTCCGCGTCTTCGTCCGCAAGGCGGTCGCGGGGGACGCCCCCGTGGTGTTTGAGTGCCCGGATCGTGGCGACGATCACAGCGGCGTCAGGCCGGAGTCCCGCTGCGCGGCACTTGATATCGATGAACTTCTCGGCGCCCAGATCCGCACCGAAGCCCGCCTCGGTGATCGCATAATCCCCGAGCCGCATGGCCAGCCGGGTCGCCGTCAGGCTGTTGCAGCCGTGTGCGATGTTGGCGAACGGGCCGCCGTGGATGAGCGCGGGGGTGTGTTCGAGGGTCTGGACGAGATTGGGCTTGACCGCGTCGCGCAGCAGCGCGGTCATCGCGCCGTCCGCCTTGATCTGCGCGGTGGTGACCGGGCGGTCGTCGAACGTGTAGGCCACGACCATGCGTCCGAGGCGGGCTTTCAGGTCTTCGATCCCGTCGGCGAGGCAGAGTACCGCCATGACTTCGGACGCTACCGTGATGTCGAAGCCGTCCTCGCGGGGAACCCCGTTGATCCGGCCTCCCAGTCCGTCGGTAAGAAACCGGAGCTGCCGGTCGTTCATATCCATGCACCGGCGCCAGACGATGCGCCGGGAGTCGATGCCGAGCGTGTTTCCCTGGTAGATGTGGTTGTCGATCATGGCGGCGAGCAGGTTGTTGGCCGCTCCGACCGCGTGGAGGTCGCCGGTGAAATGCAGGTTGATGTCCTCCATCGGGACGACCTGCGCATAACCGCCGCCCGCGGCGCCGCCCTTGATCCCGAATACCGGTCCGAGCGAGGGCTCGCGCAACGCGATGACCGGATTCTTCCCGATGTGGCGGAGTGCGTCGCCCAAGCCGACCGTCGTGGTCGTCTTGCCCTCCCCCGACGGGGTCGGAGTCATCGCGGTGACCAGCACCAGCCTGCCCTCGGGGCGCGATGCGGCGCGTGCGATCGCGTCGAACGAGATCTTTGCCTTGTATTCACCGTACAGTTCCAGATCCCCGCGCGCGAGTCCGAGCCCGGCCGCGATTCGCTCGATCGGATGCAGCTCGGCGCTCTGTGCGATGTTGATGTCGGAAGGAACTACGCTCATGGGGTCCTCCTCAGGTTTTCGTCCCATCAGCGTACCACGGGCCCGTCAGGCGTACAAGGAACGCGGCACGCCCGTCCGGCGGTGGCATGCGGTCCGGACCGGGTTTATAATGAACGGGACACATCCCCGACGGGAGGATTTCCAATGCAAGATGGCTTTCTCCGGGTCGCTGCCGCGACTCCATCCATCCGGGTCGCGGACTGCCGGCACAATGCCGACGCCATCCTTGCCATCGCGCGCGAAGCCGCGGCGGCGGGCGTCCGGCTCGTCGTGTTTCCCGAGCTTTGCCTGACCGGATACACCTGCGGCGACCTGTTCCTGCAGGAGGCGCTGCTGTCGCGGGCACGCGCCGAGCTCCTGCGCATCGCGGCCGAGACCGCCCAACTCGATACGCTGCTGATCGTCGGCCTCCCGTTTGCGGTGCGCGGCAATCTGTACAACTGCGCAGCGGTCCTGTTCCGCGGCGAAGTGCTCGGACTGGTTCCCAAGACGCACATTCCGAATTATGCCGAGTTCTACGAGAAACGGCATTTCACACCCGGACCCGCATGGGACGAGGTGTCGCTGGATGGCAAGCCGATCCCGTTCGGGACGAACCTGCTTTTCGAGTGCACGACGATGCCGGACCTGGTGCTGGCTATCGAGGTCTGCGAGGATGTCTGGGTCCCGGTTCCGCCTTCCTGCGCGGCCGCGCTGGCGGGCGCGACGGTGATCGCGAACCTGTCCGCGAGCGATGAGACGATCGCCAAGGCGGCCTATCGGCACACCCTGCTCAAGAGCCAGTCCGCAAGGCTGGTCTGCGCCTACCTCTACGCGGATGCGGGAGAGGGCGAGTCGACCACCGACCTGGTGTTCTCCGGACACGACCTCATCTATGAAAACGGGCGCCTGCTCGCGGAGTCCCGCCGGTTCGGCACCGGATGGATCCGGGCGGACGCGGACCTGGGTCAGCTGCAGGCGGACCGCCGGCGCCAGACGACCTACGGGAACGGGGATCCGGAGGCGCGGCTGTCCTGGCGGCGCATCCCGTTCGGCCTGCCCGTCGAGCGGCTGGAGCTGGAGCGGACGTACGATCCGCACCCCTTTGTCCCCTCCGATCCGCGCGACCTCGCGGAGCGCTGCGAGGAGATCCTGAACCTCCAGTCCGCGGGCCTGAAGAAACGGCTGGCGCACACCGGCTGCCGCAGCGCGGTGGTCGGATTGTCCGGCGGGCTCGACTCCACGCTCGCGCTGCTGGTGACCGTACGGGCCTACGACATGCTCGGACTGGACCGAAGCGGGATCACCGCGATCACAAGCCCGGGATTCGGCACGACCGACCGCACCTACTCGAACGCGGTCACACTCGCGAACATTCTCGGGGTCACGCTGCGTGAGATCCCGATTTCGGACGCCGTGACCGGGCATTTCCGCGACATCGGCCACGATCCGTCGGTCCACGATGTGACGTATGAAAACGCGCAGGCGCGCGAGCGCATGCAGATCAACATGGATGTGGCAAACCAGACCGGCGGCATGGTCGTCGGCACCGGGGACATGTCGGAGCTCGCGCTCGGATGGGCGACCTACAACGGCGACCATATGTCGATGTACGGAGTCAACGCGTCCATCCCGAAAACGCTGGTCCGCCACCTCGTAAGCTATGCGGCTTCCATCAGCCCGGACGGACTGCGCGCGGTGCTCGAGGACATCGTCGCCACTCCGGTCAGCCCGGAGCTCCTGCCGCCGGACGAAGCCGGCCGGATCGCGCAGAAAACCGAGGAGATCGTCGGGCCGTATGAACTGCACGACTTTTTCCTGTACTACATGGTCCGCTTCGGATTCGCGCCGTCCAAGATCCTGCGCATCGCGCACGTCGCTTTCGCGGGACGTTATGACGACGAGGCGATCCGCCGGATGCTCACGCTGTTCCTGCGCCGGTTCTTTGCGCAGCAGTTCAAGCGCTCCTGCCTGCCGGACGGCCCCAAGGTCGGTTCGGTGACGCTGTCCCCGCGGGGCGATTGGCGGATGCCGAGCGATGCGGTCGTGAAGCTGTGGTTGGATGATTTGGATTCGAGTAAACGGAAGTAGTCGCACCTGTCGGTTCGAAACCGCCATAGAAAAAGCGCGTCACCGCGCTTTTTCTTTTAGTCGTCCGGATTCTGAGGCGTTGGCAGCCTTTACGCCGACGGGCGGGTGAAGGCGGCGTACTCGGTGCGCGCCTGCTGCTGGGCCTCGAGTCGGATGGCGTTGATTTCGTCGAAGTTCATGACCATGGTATGGACGGCCTTGGGATCGAGTCCGCCGCTGCCGACCATGTTGGTGATGACCTCGGCGGCTTCGTCCGGCTTGATCCCCTCCCGGTAGGGACGGTCTTCCGTCACCGCGGTGAACACGTCCGCGACCGCCATGATGCGGGAACCCATCGGGATCTGAGCGCTGTTGTACTTGAACGGATAGCCGAATCCGTTGAGCCGCTCGTGGTGCAGCGCACTCCAGACGCGGACCGAATCGAACGCCGGGATCGAGGACAGCAGCCGGTCGGTATAGTAGGTATGGCTGCGCACCGCGGCGTATTCCTCGGGCAGCAGGATTCCGTTCTTGTCCAGCACGGACTCCGGAACCGCGAGTTTGCCGATGTCGTGCAGTTCGCCGGCGAGCTGCATCATCACGCACTCGTCCTCGGAAAAGCCCATCCGGTCCGCGAGCGCGCAAGCGATCGCCGCCACTCCGGCGGAATGCGCGGCGGTATAACTGCTGCGGAAATCGATCAGCATGCGGAACATCCTGCCCAGGGACCGGAGCTCCTCATCCGCAAGACTCAAATTGCGGACCAACGTGCGGGTAAGGATCCGGGAGGCCACGCCGTCACGCGCGTCCAGCCAGAAGCTTTCCCGTTTAGAGATCGACTGGAAAGCGGCCGCGACGTCGGGCTGGAACCAGGCGCCGCTTTTTTCCATGATCCGGGTCGTGAGCGCGGGGACGCGCGTCAGCGAGAAGTCCGGCTTGATCAGTACGGACAGCCGGTCGGCGAGGTGCAGAATCTGGCTTTCCACCGGGACGGTCTCTCCACGGGTGGCAAGTCCGCGCGCCTGGGGCCAGTGGGTGTGGTGGTGGCGTACGATCGGGGCGACATGGGTGAACGGGCGGAACACCCCCAGCAGGTCCGAACCGGAGCGGGCATGCCCTTCGTCGTTGTCCTCGAACCGGAAGACCGACTCCTGGGCCTTACGGGTCGAAGCCCCGATGTCGTGCATCGCGGCAGCGATGGTCAGGTTCTCCATCTGGTTTGCGGGGAGTCCCATTTTCTCGCCGAGTTCGTGGGCGATGCAGATCACGCGGCGGTGGTGGTGCTGGATATCCGGACTGATGAGGTCGATCGCGTCGGCAATACACTCGACCAGATCCTTGGTCTCCAAGGTTACGTTCATACCGTTCTCCTGTCCTTGCCGTAACGGCAAACCCGATTTGTTGTCATTCTATGAACGCCGGATCTATTCATTCAACAAATTTCTGCCGAGTATTAGGGTTGCTTGGCAGTATTATATCCAATCCCGATCTGATTTCATATACAAAAACCGGCGGTCCGTTATCAAGCGGACCGCCGGTCGTGCGCAGATGCATGCGATGGGTGTATGGCTCGCCGCGGGACGCGGAGCCGCGCTCAGGCCTCCTGGGATCCGCGGTTTCTACGCCGTTTCAGGAGGATGGCGGCCCCGCACGCGGCGATAGTCGCCAACAGTGCCCATCCGGCTGTCGTTCCGTGTTCGCCGGTGTTGGGAAGAGCCACTTCCTCGGCCGCGACGATGGCGTACGTCGAGAAGTGCATGGTCTGGAACTCGAGGTACTTCTGTCCGTCGATCACAACCAGCGTGGTCGGAAGCGCGGTGACCGCACCCTGGTCGTCGATGTAGACGACCTGGAGGTCACGACGTCCCTGGAACGCGGCCGGAACCGGGAGACGCACCGTGATCCAGCCGGTGATGTCACTGTTGTCGACTTTTCCGGACCGGGTCGCCCCGCCCTCTTCGATGACCGTCTTGATCAGGGAGATGTCGAATGATTGCAGGATCTCCTGATCCTGTTCGTTCAGGGTCTCCCCTGCGACCACAAGGAAGTTGGGGGTCGTGCCCGGCTTGTTCTCTTCGACCTTGAGCTCGATGCGGATCAGACTGGCCTGGGGATCGTTGAGTTCGGGGATCTGGACCGCGGTGCCGATGGATTCGGCCTCGACGCCCGTGTCCTCGTCACGCGGGATGATCTGGAGCAGCTGGGTCATGCGGGTGAGCAGCCGGTCGAAGCGGCCGGACAGTCCGTCGGGGAGACCGGCTTTCTCCGCGGGGGTCAGCATGTCATACAGACGCTTGGTG
>JAGOFF010000135.1 GCA_017997315.1 Clostridia bacterium | reverse complement strand
GGATCCGGAAAGACGGTGGTTGCGGCCGCCGCGCTGTATCATGCGGTCCTGCACGGATGCCAGGGGGCCTTGATGGCGCCGACCTCCATTCTGGCGGAGCAGCACTGGCATACGCTGCAGGGCTTTTTCTCCGGGATAGGCGGTCTGCCCGGACTCCGCATCGAACTGCTGACCGGATCGACCCGCGCGCCGGAGCGCAGACGGATTCTGGCAGGACTTGCGGACGGAACCATCCATATCCTGGTCGGAACGCACGCTCTGATCGAGGAGTCCGTGCGGTTCCGCAGCCTGGGGCTGGCTGTGACCGATGAGCAGCACCGTTTCGGCGTCCGCCAACGCACAGACCTTACCCTGACGGAAGGACGTGTACCGTCGTCCGGCGGTTCCGACACCCCGGTGGAGACCGGAGAAGCCGTCCGGCCCGTGGTTCCGCATGTGCTGGTCATGTCCGCTACCCCCATCCCGCGTTCCCTCGGCCTCATGCTGTACGGCGACCTGGACTTGTCGATCCTTGACGAACGGCCCGCGGGCCGGCCCCCGGTGGAAACCTACGCGGCGACCTCCGGGGATCGCGAGCGGATCTACCGGATCCTGCGCAAGCAGGCCGCGGAGGGCCGTCAATCCTATGTCGTGTGTCCGATGATCGCGGAGAACGACGAGGATCCGGACAATCGTCTTGAATCGGCGGAGGAGACCCGGAACCGGCTGGCGGAAACGGTGTTTCCCGATCTGCGGATCGGACTGCTGCACGGAGGGATGAAGCCGTCCGGGAAAACATCCGTGATGGATCTGTTCCGCCGCGGTGAACTGGACATCCTGGTGACCACCACGGTGATCGAGGTGGGGGTCGACAACCCCAATGCGTCGATCATGGTGATCGAGAACGCCGAACGTTTCGGTTTGGCCCAACTGCACCAGTTGCGGGGGCGCATCGGCCGGGGGCCGCACCGGTCGGTCTGCATCCTTGTGAGCGATGCCGCGGATTCCATCGCAGGGGAACGGATACGGACCCTCTGCCACGAAACGGACGGATTCCGCATCGCGGAGAAAGACCTCCAGCTGCGCGGACCCGGCGACTTTTTCGGGACCCGCCAGCACGGTATCCCGGATTTCCGGATCGCCAACCTGTACGAGGACGCACCGCTGCTGCGCGAAGTGTCGGGCGCGCTGGACCGGCTCATGGAGGCGGATCCCTGTCTGGAATCTCCGGACAACCGCAGCCTGGTGCCCGCCATCCGTCTGCATTTCGGGGAGACTTTCCCATCGATCGGTTTGTGAGGAGGACCTCATGCCCAGGATCATAGCGGGTATCGCCGGGGGCATCCGGCTGGACGCGCCGGCAGGCCGGCAGACGCGGCCCACATCGGATCGCGTCAAGGAGGCGCTGTTCAGCATCATCGCTCCGGAACTGCCGGGAGCGAGGGTGCTCGACTTGTTTGCGGGCTCCGGCCAGTTCGGGATCGAGGCGGTCAGCCGCGGTGCCGTATCCGCGGATCTGGTGGACAACGACCACGCCAGCCTGGCGTGCATCCGGACGAACATCGCACGGTCCGGACTCGCCGGCATCCATTCGATCGCGGGGGACGTGTACCGGGTACTGGAGAGGATGGCTGCCGGCGGAGATCTCCGTTTCGACCTGGTTTTTCTGGATCCGCCGTATCGTCTGGCCGGTCAGGCGATCGAGCGGGCGGCCGCCTTGCTGGGCCGGGGACTGCTGGCCCCGGACGCGTGCGTGATCCTGGAGCACGCGGCCCAGGATGATGTCCCGGCTTTTGTAACAGACCTGCAACTCGTGCGGAATTGTAAGTACGGCGGCACGATGCTATCCTTTTATAAGGAAATCCACGACGACAGGGGATCTTCTTTTTGAGAACCTTCATCTATCCGGGCTCGTTCGATCCGTTCACGAAAGGCCATGCGGACATCGTCCGACGTGCCTCTCTGCTGTGTGACCGGCTGGTGGTCGCCGTCATGACGAACAAGAGCAAGAAGCCTGTCTTCAGTACCGACGAGCGAGTCTGGATGGCGACGGAATGCCTTAAGTCCGTGCCGGGAGTGTGCGTTTCGTCATTCGACGGCCTGCTCGTCGATTTCTACCGGGAAAACAACGCGTCCGCGGTCGTCCGCGGTTTGCGGAGCGAGTCGGATTTCCGGTTCGAAGCCGAGATGGCCGCCGCCAACAAACTGCTGCTGCCGGGATTCGACGTGATTCTCCTCCCGTGCCGGAGCGATCTGGCGTTCACCAGTTCGAGCATCGTGCGCGAAGTGGCCTCGTTCGGAGGGGACATCAGCAACATGGTTCCAGAAGAGATCCGACCGTTCGTTTCCGAACGCTTGAGAAGGCGAGGAGAGGAGGAGAGAACCCATGCGTGAAAACGCTGAGCGCACACGTCCGGATTCCGGTGAATCCGACCTGTTTGAAATGCTGGACAAGCTGGAAGCCACCGTATCGCATGCCCGGTCGCTGCCTTTTTCCGACTCCTGCCTGGTGGATCGCGAAGAGGTGCTTGTCCTGATCTCCCTCATCCGCGACAGCCTGCCGGCCGAGATCCAGCAGGCCAAGTGGCTGCTCGGACAGAACCGGCAACTGGTCGCGGAAGCGCGGAAAGAGGCGGAGAACATCGTCCGGGAAGCCGAGACGCGGATGACCGCGATGATCGACGAACATGAGATCACCCTTCAGGCGCGGCAGGCGGCGGCGCATACCATCGAAACAGCGAACCAGTCCGCGCGGCAGATCCGGAACGGCGCGCTCGATTATGCCAAACGTCTCCTTACAGGCGTCGAGGACAATCTGACCGGCGTCCTGGTCACGATCCAGAAAAACAAGAAAGAACTGTCCTGAGCCTGTCGGCTGTCAGTGAGAATGAAAAAGAGGCATGCGCCGCATGGTGCATGCCTCCTTATTCATGCGTGCAAGGAAAAGACCGTTGTCAGTCCACTCGGACGATCCAGCTGCCCGGATCCGCCAGCCGGCCGTACTGGATGCCTGTGATCGTGTCGTACATGCGGCGGCTGACCGGACCGATCTCGCCCTGGTTGAAGGTCAGCTCGGTGTCCATGTACCGGAGGGTTCCGACCGGCGATATGACCGCCGCGGTCCCGCATCCGAACATCTCGGTCACACGGCCCTGGGCGTGAAGCGCCACAAGCTCGTCGATCGCGATCTGGCGCTCTTCGGTCGGAATCCCCATATGCGCCGCGGTCTCCAGGACCGAACGCCGGGTGATGCCGGGCAGAATGCTGCCGTTGAGCTCGGGGGTCACGACCTTGCCGTCGATGACGAAGCAGACGTTCATCGAACCGACTTCCTCGATGTACTTGCGGTGGATCCCGTCCAGCCAGAGGACCTGGACAAATCCGGTCTTGTATGCGTTTGCCTGGGACAGCAGGCTGGCGGCATAATTCCCCGCGCACTTGGTGAATCCGGTTCCGCCTTTGACGGCGCGTACATACTCGTCCTCGACATACACGGCGATCGGATTGAGTCCCTGCGGGTAATACGCCCCGGACGGGGAGAGGATCACGATGAAATGGTATGTGTGGGAAGGACGGACGCCGAGGAACGGATCGGACGCGAACACGAACGGACGGATGTACAGCGAAGTTTCCGGCGCGGAGGGCACCCAGTCGGCTTCCAGCCGGACCAGCGTACGGACCGCCTCGACGCAGAAGTCCTCGTCGAGCTTGGGGATCGCCATCCGCTCATTGGATACGTTGAGGCGTTCGAAATTGAGCCGCGGACGGAACAGGTTGATCGAGCCGTCCGCGCCGCGGTAGGCCTTGAGCCCCTCGAACACCGACTGCCCGTAGTGGAACACCATCGTGGACGGGTCCATCGGCAGGGGGCCGTACGGTACGATGCGCGCGTTGATCCATCCCTGTCCGTCCACATAATCCATAATGAACATGTGGTCGGTGAATACCTGACCGAATCCAAGGCGGGACTCGTCGGCGGGTTTGGCTTTCGGTGCAAGCGTACGGATGACCGGGATCGACTGGTTCATGCTGGCATCTCCCATCTGTTCGGTCCGGGCGACTCCGCCCGAAACCTTATTGGTAGAAAATTATACACCGCCCCCCGATATCCGTCACCCATATAAAGACGCACAATTGTTCTTCTTTGTGTGCGGTGGTATAATTTTCCGCATGGAAAGACCGTTTAAACTGACATCCGACATGACCCCGATGGGCGACCAGCCGGAAGCGATCGACGCGCTTGTGCGCGGAATCGAGCAGGGTATGCCGGCGCAGACGCTCATGGGAGTGACGGGCTCGGGCAAGACGTTCACGATGGCCAACGTCATCCAGCGCGTCCAGCGCCCCGCACTGGTCATCGCGCACAACAAGACGCTCGCGGGCCAGCTGTGCGCGGAGTTCAAGGCGTTCTTCCCGGAAAACGCGGTGGAGTATTTCGTCAGCTATTACGACTATTACCAGCCCGAAGCGTACATCCCGTCGACCGACACCTATATCGACAAAGATTCCGCGATCAATGAGGAGATCGACCGCATGCGCCACTCCGCGACGTCGTCGCTGCTGGAGCGGCGCGATGTCATCGTGGTCGCGAGCGTGTCCTGCATCTACGGCCTGGGCAATCCCGAAGACTATCGTGAGCTTATGGTTTCACTCCGCCCCGGCATGCGCAAGGACCGGGACGAGGTCATCCGCGAGCTGATCGACATCCAGTACAACCGGAACGATTTCGAATTGAAGCGCGGGTGTTTCCGCGTGAGGGGGGACACGCTGGACATCTACCCGTCCTCGTCCGAGGATGTTCTCACGCGCGTCGTCTTCTTCGGGGACGAGATCGAAAAGATCCTGGACCTCGACCGCATGACCGGCCGCGTGATCGGTTCGCGCAGCTACGCGCCGATCTTTCCGGCCTCCCATTACGCCACGACCGGAGAGAACGTGCAGCGCGCGCTTGTATCGATCGAAGAGGAACTTGATATTCGGCTCAAGACACTGCAGGATCTCGGCAAACCCCTCGAGGCCTACCGTCTGGAGCAGAGGACCCGCTACGACCTTGAGATGATGAGGGAGACCGGCTTCTGCAAAGGCATCGAGAACTACTCCCGCCACCTGACCGGCCGCTCGGAGGGGGAACCGCCCTACACGCTCCTCGACTTCTTCCCGAAAGACTTCCTGGTGTTCATCGACGAATCCCATGTGACGATCCCCCAGGTCGGCGCGATGTACAACGGAGACCGGGCCCGCAAGGAAACCCTGGTGGAATACGGATTCCGTCTGCCTTCCGCATTCGACAACCGTCCGCTCCGGTTCGAAGAGTTCGAACAGCGTGTGCATCAGGCGGTCTTTGTCAGCGCGACGCCTTCCCGTTATGAAGCCGCCCATGCCGGGCAGGTCGTCGAGCAGATCATCCGGCCGACCGGACTGATCGATCCCGCATTGCACATCCGGCCCGTCGACGGCCAGATCGAGGACCTCATGGAAGAGATCCGCGGCACCGTCCGAAGGGGGGAGCGGGCGCTGGTCCTCACCTTGACCAAAAAGATGGCCGAGGATCTCACATCGTTCCTGACCGAGGAGAAGATGCGGGTGAAATACCTGCATTCCGACGTCGAGATCATGAAACGGATGCAGATCCTCCGCGATCTGCGGAACGGGGAGTTCGACGTCCTCGTCGGCATCAACCTGCTCCGGGAAGGGCTCGATCTGCCGGAGGTCTCCCTGATCGCCATCCTGGACGCGGACAAGGAAGGTTTCCTGCGCTCGGCCACGTCGCTGATCCAGATCATCGGGCGCGCCGCCCGCAACGTCAACGGACGCGTCATCATGTATGCGGACGAGGTCACCCCGTCGATGCTCAACGCGGTTTCGGAAACCAACCGCCGCCGTGCGATCCAGGAGGCGTACAACCAGGAGAACGGCATCACGCCGGTCAGCATCCGCAAAGAAGTCCGCGATGTGCTCGAGACGCTGGAGTCCGCAGCCGGCGAAGCCGGCGTGGATCTCAAGGTGATGGTCGCGGAGGACGTGTCAGAGTACCGGTTCGACGCGATGAGCGCGGCCGAACTGGAGAAACTGCTCCCGCGCATCGAACGCGAGATGCGCGAAGCCGCGAAACGGCTCGAGTTTGAGGAAGCGGCCCGGCTGCGGGACCTCGCCATCACGATCCGAGGCAAACTCACGGGATGAGTCCCTTGTGCGCACGGTCGCGTGAGCACGGATGCCGGAGCCGGACGCACGCGTCCGGAATGATATAATCTGGGGAGAACCGGAACCGGAGGGAAGCGGAATGGATGCGCGGGAGCGTTACAGGATATGGACCGGTCCGCGGTTCAACCGGGA
>JAGOFF010000134.1 GCA_017997315.1 Clostridia bacterium | reverse complement strand
GATCGGCTCAAAGAACCGCTGCACATAGGATACAAATACATACAGCGTACCGACCATGATGACGCTGTCCACCACCATGTTTCCGCCACGCCACAGGACCAGCGCGACACCGGCGGCGCCGAGCAGGGAAACCACCGGGAGATAGAGTGCGGACAGCACCGCGGCGCGTACCGACGAGCGGAACATCCCGTCCGTCAATCCGGAGAACTCCTCGAGGTTCTTTTCCTCGCGGCGCATGGTCTTGCTGGTTTTCGCGCCCATGATCCCCTCGTTGAAACCACTGGTGATCTTGGAGTTCTGTTTCCGGATCTCCCGGTGCGAATGCAGGAGCCGCTTCTGGAAATACGTGCTGATCATGGCCAGCGGCGGGACGACGACCATGGCGATCAAGGCCAGGCGCCAGTCCAGCAGGAACATCGCGCCGGTGATGAACACCAGCGTGCCGATCGCCCATGCGATGTCCGTCAGCCCCCAGGCGATGATCTCGCTCAACCGTCCGGTATCGGACACCATCCTCGCCATGATCCAGCCCACGGGGGTGCGGTCGTAATACGAGAACGAGAGGTTCTGGAGTTTGTCGAAACCCGCTTTTCGGATCTCGTATGACAAATGGATCTCCACGTTCCCTGCGAAACTGATGAAGAGCCGGATCATGATCGCCTGCCCGAGAACAACCGCAAAAAACACCGCGCAGAACGCCGGCAGGTTCGTCAAGTCGCCGGTGGCGATGATGTTGTTGATCGCATACCTCGTCAAAAGCGGCGTGGAGCTTTCGAGTGCGGACAGGGTCAGCAGGCTGACCAGCAGTCCGATGAGCAGCGGACGGCAGCCCCGGGTGAACCGGAGAAGCCGTTTCCACAGGCTTGCGTCGAACTTGTCGGCGTAATCCTTCTCTTCCAGGCGCGCATCCGCGCTCATAGGTTCCCCTCCGTTTCCTCGATGTCCGACAACGCGTTCTGGATGTCGTAGACCCTTCGATACAAACCTTGTTGCGCAAGGAGTTCGGCATGGCTGCCCTGCTGGGTGATCCGGCCGTCCTCGACGACCAGGATCCGGTCGGTGTCGGCCAGCGTGGCGATCCGGTGTGAAATGATGAACGTGGTCGCGCGGCGGCGTCGTCCCGCGAGTTCCGAACGGATCCGTGCGTCCGTTTCGGTGTCGACCGCACTCAGGGAATCGTCAAAAACCAGGATCGGGCATTCCCGGATCAGCGTACGGGCGATGGTGACGCGCTGTTTCTGGCCTCCCGACAGGGTGACGCCCCGCTCTCCCACCATGGTCTGATATCCTTCCTCAAAGGATTCGATATCGTCATGGATCGCGGCGGCACGGGATGCGTCGTACACCATCTGTTCCGGAGCGTCCGGCCGGGGCATACGGATGTTTTCGAAAATCGTCCGCGAGAAGACGAACGGTTCCTGCAGGACAAATCCCACGTTTCTGCGCATACAGCGGCGGGATATACCGGTAATGTCCCGCCCGTCGATCGACAGCGTGCCGCCGGTCGGATCGTACAGCCGCTGCAGCAGATACATGATCGTCGACTTGCCTGATCCTGTGGGGCCCAGCACGCCGATGGTTTCGCCGGGATTCACCTCGAACGTGACGCCCCTCAGGATATCGCGATCGTTTCCTTTATAGGCGAAGGACACGTTGTCGAAACGGATGCGCCCGGCGGCTTCAATATCCTCGAGCCCTTCGTCCGACGGCTCGGCTTCGGTGTCCATGATCTCCTGCAGGCGGCCGAACGAGATCTGCGTCCGGCCCGCGTCGGAGAGCATGCGGGCAAGACCGCGCAGCGGATACAGCAGCATCTCCGTATAGCCTGTGAACACGATCATCATGCCCAGCGAGATCCTGCCCCCGACAACGTACACCACGCCGACGACCGTCGTGATCCCGATCTGGAGGAGACAGATGAAGTCGGAGTACATCCAGAAGTTGGACATCAACCGGATGAACTCCTTCCCACACCGGCGAAGCGTCTGGTTCCGACCCTCGAACTTGGACCGCTCGTGGTCCTGGCGGGCGAACGCCTTGACCACCCGGATGCCGGTCATGCTTTCCTGCAGCATGGTGGACAGATCGCCCTCGGCTTCGTCCCATTTCTGCGCGGCGTCCCGCTGGCGGCGGAAGTAGAGGAAGGCCGACAGGAAGATGAACGGCGTGCTGGCCATGCTGACCAGCGCCATACGCAGGTCCAGCATAAGCATGAAGGTGATGCTGGCAACCACAAGGCAGAAACAACGGATGATCTCGTATACCTGCCCGTTCAGGAAGCGCCGTACGGTGTCCACGTCCGAAGTGCACCGCTGCACCAGATCTCCGGTTTCCGCGGTGGCGTGGTATGCGAACGGCAGACTCTGGATGTGGCTGTACAGCGTCTTGCGCATGGAGCGTGCCCCGGATTCCGCGATGATCGAGCTCCACCGGCCCTTGCAGAAATTCAACAGACCATCGACGGCGTGGATTCCTACGATGACCAGACCCAGGATCCAGATATTGCGCAGGAAATACTCCTGCCCGCCCATCCCGGTGAACAGGCGGAGGAGAAACGCCGGCAGTTCAGGCTCTTTGCCGTCGAGCACGGTGTCGATGATGAACCGGAAAACCAGCGGAGTCAGAAGGGAGAGTGCCGCACCCGCGACAGTAAAAGCCGCCGCGCCGGCGAAACGCACGCCTTGGCCGCGGTAGAACTGCAACAGGCTTTTCAGCCGGAATGTGTATTTCCGGTCAGATTTTGCATCCATTTCGGACCTCCTGGGCATTGTCCGTCGTACATTTACAGCAGACAGAAAAATAGTTTAGCACAATGCTCAAATAATGGGAATGCCCGTATCTGTGATAGAATGTGGGAAAGTCCGGAGCAAGGCGAAAAGCCGCATTCCAGCGCCGGACCGGGAGGGCAAATGGCGACGGTTCTCGTGACGGGGGGAGCGGGCTACATCGGCAGCCACACTTGTGTCGACCTGATGGATGCCGGACATGATGTCATTGTCCTGGACCATCTCGGCAACAGCAGCGGCATCGTGCTGGACCGCATCCACGAGCTGACGGGCAAGGCGCCGGTGTTCCTCCGCGGGGATGTGCGTGACCGCATGCTGCTTCGCGGCGCGTTGGAGCGAGGGGTTGACGCGGTCATCCACTTCGCGGGATGGAAAGCGGTCGGCGAGTCCGTTGAGCAACCGCTGCGCTATTACACAAACAATCTCGACTCCACCATGATCCTGTGTGAAGAAATGGAACGGGTCGGGATCCGGCGGCTGGTTTTCAGTTCCTCCGCCACCGTGTACCGTACCCCGGCAGCCGTTCCGATTCCCGAGGACGCACCGTTGTGGGGCAACTGTCCGTACGGCTGGACGAAGCTGATGAACGAGCAGATCCTGCGGGATGTCGGGCAGGCGGATCCGCGCTGGTCGATCCTGCTTCTGCGGTACTTCAATCCGGTCGGTGCCCATCGGTCCGGACGGATCGGGGAGGACCCGAACGGAACCCCGAACAATCTCGTGCCGTATATCACACAGACAGCGATCGGACGCAGGGAATTCCTGACGGTTAACGGAAACGATTATCCGACTCCGGACGGCACCTGCATCCGGGACTACATCCATGTGCAGGATCTTGCGCACGGCCATACTCTTGCGGTCGGACGCTGCCTGGCGGAACGCGGTGTGGAGGCGCTCAACCTCGGAACCGGCGTCGGGACCAGCGTACTGCAGGTGATTGAGTCGTTCGAGACGACGACCGGAGTCCGGATTCCATGCCGGATCGGACCCCGCCGGCCGGGGGATGTGGCGGAGTGCTATGCGGACCCGTCCCGTGCGGCTGCGGTTCTGGGCTGGCGGGCTGAAAAAGGCATGATCGACATGCTTCGCGACGCGTGGAACTGGCAGCGGATGAATCCGGATGGATACCGCGGCCCGGCGCGCCCGCACTGAAGGGTGATTTCTGAATGAAGAGACGGGACAACGCCTCCGGCGGGCGCTCGGGTCCGGGACCGGAGGAAGAGCGGAAACCGGATCGGCCCTCCGGGACGCGCCGGCCGAAGCGGATGCGGACATCCTCCGGGGCGGATGCGGCAGACATCCGCCGTATCGTATCGCGTGCTTCACGTGACGCGGTCCGTGCGCGTACGCCGGATGCGCCGGTCATTTCCCGGACGGTGCCGCAGACCGCCAAACCGCACGGATGGAAACAGCGTATCATCGTCGCGCTCCGGAACCGGCAGCGCCGCAAGGCGCGCCGCCGGTATTCCCCGACCATGCGGGTGTTGAAGCGGATCGCGCTCGCGGTCCTGCTGCTAGCGCTTCTGGCCGTCGGACTCGGATACGCCGCCATGACTTATGCCCTCAGCCTCATCCAGCGGCCGACGGAGCCACCCCCGCCGAGCGCCGGCGCCACCCGGCCGACGACAGTGCGTACCACGGCACCCCTGGTGAATCCGATCCCGGAGGTCAAGGGCATCAAGAACATCCTGCTTCTGGGCGTCGACAACCGGGTCAAAGGCAACGACGACGCTGCGAGCCTAAGCGATGTCATGATCGTCGTGACGATCGACATGGACAGGAACGAAGTCAAGCTGACCTCGTTCCAGCGTGACATGGCGGTCTACATCCCCGGCATCGAGAGACCGGCCAAACTGACCGAATCCCATCTGCACGGCGGCGCCGAGATGACGATGCGTACACTGAACGAAAACTTCCGGCTGGACCTCACGGATTATATCGAGGTCAACATCAATGAATCGGAGCGGCTGATCGACATCGTCGGCGGGGTCGAACTGGATGTCGAAGAGGGGATCCTGTGGCATGTAAACCAATGCATCGGCAACCAGAATCTCTGGTTTTCCGACTACGGGGACTCGGAATACATCACGCATGGAGGGCTGCAGCATCTGGACGGCCGGCAGGCGGTCGGATATGCGCGTGTCCGGTCGTATGACAGCGACTACATGAGGATGGTCCGTCAACGCAAGGTGCTGCAGGCGGTCTTTGACGCTTTTCTGGATGCGGGGATCACCCGGAAGCTTTCCATGATTACGGAAGGACTCGGCTGCATCTACACTTCCCTGACCAATGCGGAGATCCGCGAGCTTGCGATCAGCGTCGCGCCTTCCATGAAAAAGGAAATTCTCCAGAAACAGGTGCCCGATCCGACGAAACGGGGTACGGAGTACCAGGAGACGTACCCGGATTACTTCATTCGCGTCGACATGAACAGCGTCATCCCTGGATTGTATGGATTCCTATACAATAACGAGGCGTTTCCGTTCGATCCCGTCCGGGAGATTCCCGGCGCTCCCAACGCCTCGGAAGGATTGCCGGCCGGCGTGTATATCCTGGGCCAGCAACCGCCGACATCGGCCGAAACGACCGTTCCCACTGAAACCACCCTGCCGTCTGAAACCACAACGGGAACATCCGCAACCCTCGCCCCTCCGACACCGGTGCCGACGCCGCCGCCGACCCTGTCACCGACCCCGACCCCGACTCCGTCGCCGACCCCGACACCGACCCCGAGCCCGACCACCGCGACGACCCCGACCACCGCGACGATCCCGACAACTGCGACAACCCCAACCGCCGCGACGACCCCGACCGCCGGGGGACCCTGACCCGGACGCAGGCCGACGCGACCCCTGACAGGATGGTTGGGTTCGGTTATACTGTCCGGGACGATATGCCCTTCCCGAAAGGTTCCGCACGGTGAAAAAGAACAATCCCGGCCAAGACAGACCCCGCATCATCCCCGATCTTCCTGCGGCGGATCCCGGCGTACGTCCCCCGGTCCGCCGGCCCGATCGGAACGTCTCCCCATCCGGTGCCGATGCAGGCGATATCCGGCGCATTGTCGCCCGTACCTCCCGGCAGACGTCACGTGCCCAAACGGCCGGCCCGCGTGATCCGTCGAGATCCGGCACGCCCCGGATGCAGTCCCGGGGTTTGAAACACCGACTGGTTGTCTATCTGCGCAACCGGCAGCGCCGGAAAGCACGGAAACGCGTTCGTCCGAGCGTGCGCGCCATCCGGCGCGCGGGTGTGCTGTTCCTGGTTCTGATACTCCTCGCGGCCGGCCTGGGATACGGAGCGTGGCGATACGCGGTCAGCCTGATCCGGCGTCCGGCCGAGACGACGACCCTGTCTGGCGCGACCGCGCTCCCGACCTATACCACGCTGCCCCCGACCTATACGGTGCCGCCGAACCGGGGGATCATGAACATCCTGCTGCTGGGGGTGGACGACCGGCGGGTACTCAACGGGAAACCTATGAGAACAGCGATGTCATGATGATCGCCCCCATCGACATGGACAAAAACGTGGT